>CAMBQS010000095.1 GCA_945870015.1 Desulfocicer vacuolatum DSM 3385 | reverse complement strand
TAAAGAATATTTTATTGTTATTTTCATCTATTTTCATGAAGTGAACAGTAGTATTCAGACAATTTTAGTGGATTATTGATAACCGGTTGAAATTCAACTTTTCCATAGGACATAACAAACTGATGCCGGAGCTAACTTTTCATATAATTTTGTCCTATGATACTTAGAGGTTATCCATAAATTACCCTCACTTTCCGGTTGGCAATGAGACTTTTAAAAAACTACCATTTTACGTCGGCTTCGCTTCATAACAAATTATTTTCGTTACATGCATATCTTGGAAAGATAAAAATTCAAAGAACTCAGTTTAAAATAATGATTCGTTTTTAAACGTTAGATATTCTTATACCCATCCGGATTCATCGACTGCCATTTCCACGCATCCCTGCACATCTCATCAAGCCCTGATTTTGCAGACCATCCGATCTCTTTCTTCGCAAGGGTTGGGTC
Source organism: Desulfocicer vacuolatum DSM 3385 (assembly GCA_945870015.1). Taxonomy (GTDB): domain Bacteria; phylum Desulfobacterota; class Desulfobacteria; order Desulfobacterales; family SURF-7; genus QZKS01. The sequence continues at coordinate 9,439 of CAMBQS010000095.1, read as the reverse complement.
TGCATAACAAGTGGCAATATCCCCTGTCCTTCTGCCGACGACCTTATAGGGAATTTTTTTACCGGAAGCCTTTTCAAAAGCCCTGACCATTTCAAGCACTGAGTATCCCTGACCCGTACCAAGATTATAAGTTATGAGCTGACCTGTTTTGGATTCCAGTTTTGCAAGTGCTTTGATGTGACCTTTGGCAAGATCAACAACATGGATATAGTCACGCACTCCGGTTCCGTCTTTTGTCTGGTAGTCATTCCCATAGACAGACAGTTTTTCAAGCTTGCCGACAGCAACCTGGCTGACATAGGGCAGAAGGTTGTTGGGAATACCATTGGGATCTTCACCAATTCTGCCGCTGGGGTGGGCACCGACTGGATTGAAATATCTCAACAGAGCGATATTCCATGTTGGATCCGAAACATGAAGATCCTTTAAAATCTCTTCAATCATCAACTTGGTCCGGCCATACGGATTGGTCACGGATACGGGGAAATTCTCCTGAATGGGAACAGTATGCGGATCACCGTAAACTGTTGCGGAAGAACTGAATACAAGATTTTGAACCTTCCGATCCTTCATCACTTCACAGAGCACAAGTGTTCCGGTGATATTGTTATGGTAATACATCAAGGGAATGGAAACCGATTCCCCGACCGCCTTCAGACCGGCAAAATGGATCACAGCCTGGATATCTGCGGATTGAAATATGGTATCCAGACCAGACTTGTCCCGCAGGTCAACCTTATGGAATGCTATCTTCTTGCCCGTAAGCTCTTGAACCCTCTTCAGGGATTCCGGATTGCTGTTGACGAGATTATCCACAACAATAACCTCATATCCTGTCTCAAGGAGTTCAAGACAGGTGTGACTGCCGATATATCCGGCCCCTCCGGTAACCAGTATCTGCATAGCGACATCCCCTTAAATAATTCTCAAAAAATAATTATACGCTTATGGGGTTACAACATACAGGAAGCCATTCAACAGCTCCGCCTCGTAAATCACATGAAAAATTTCACGTAATATTTTGATTTACAACATGATATTGAATAAATAACATTTGTCGAATGATGTCCTTTTACGTATTCTAAAAATGGGATTAAATCAAGATAAATTGTGGCCTGACTATTTGAGATACACAATCTGTTGTGTATTTTATTGACATATCCGTGACATGAACCTGACTATGTTTCTTTTGAAAGCTCATCAAAATCTTTTACAAGGGTTAAAGCGTTTTCAACGAACTCCTCTTTTTGATCGTTGGTCATACACTTGTGAATTTCAATAAACACCTTTTGGGTCAGCTCCCGATTGTGAGTTGCGACCTTTCGAAACGCCTCCGGCCATGTTTCCCGATTGAAATAGAGCATTTCACACAACTCTTTTTCAAACCAGACAAGATCTTTACGTTTTTCAATCGTTATTTTAAATTTTTCCTGCCAGATTTTGATATATTCCAGACGGGCAGTACTGATATCTTGAAGATCATAAGACCATTGTTCTACAATCTTTTCCTGTTTCTCGTTCAAATTCCCCATACAGTATTCCAAAAACTGGGTCATTCGTTTTTGTTTTTTTTCTCTCAATTCTTCTTTTGGCAAATCAACATATTCTTCCCGGAACTTTTGATTCCGTTTTTCCAGATTCTGCATCAATTCATCAATCTGCTCGTCTGTTGCGGTTGAAAGAATTTTTGCCAAATCCGGTCCAACATGCCTGACCAGATCCTGCCAGTAGTGGCGCATGGTTAAATGGAATTGTTCCAGATGCGCCATGGTAAGATCTGTTTTAACTGCCAGACTTAACTCTTTTAAGGACTTCGAGTATTCTGAAAGCTGTGTCACACGATGCCATTTCAGTTGAGATATCAGACTCTTTTCAAGCTCAGATGCCTGCTCACCATCCAGACTGATCACTGTGCCGGCATACCAGGGAATGATCCAGTCAAGCTGATTGTAGACGAAACGAATAATGCAGCCGGACAGGAGCAAAACAGATAGAATAATGAAGAAATATTTTTTTTTCATTTTTTTACACTCCCAGGTTCTAAAAAATATAAAGCGTGTTGATCTTACTGAATACTCTTTTGAAACAATTATCAATCATATTCTCAACAAACCAATCGTCAGGCAACCATTTTTTTTACATTTTCATCGTCCTTGATTCAAATTGAATATCCTTGCAGGTGAAAACAGATTTCCTTATGCTGAAAAGGACATCTGAACGAAAGGGATATGGCGATGAGCTGTAATCCCTGAACATTTTTATTTTCCTTTCCATACTGCGGGTCTCCCATCACAGGATAGCCGATCATATCAAAATGGCGGCGAATCTGATGTTTCCGGCCGGTTTTGATCCATACAGTGACGGTGGAAGTGTTTGAAGCCGGATCATATTCCTCAGCTTGATACTCGGTTATGGATTCTTTTCCGTCAAGCGGTATCTCTATTTTTTCAATCTTATCCGGAGATCCTATGTTTCCCAGGACGGTTGCCCTGTATCTTTTTACCACTTCACGCTTCTGAAACAGAGTTGATATTCTTTTCGCTGCTTCTGATGTATGGGCGATGACCACCAGACCTTCGGTTTCCCTGTCAAGGCGGTGTATGAGAAAATTTTTACGCCTGGATTGGAAATAGATTTCCGACTGGCGAATCAGCGAACAGTGATCCCCGAAATCCGTTCCTTGCGTCATTAATCCGACCGGTTTAGACCAGACGCTATAATGGATCATGTCATACAGAAGTTTTGCAGAAGGGGGAACGATTGAGAGGATATCCGGGTCATAGTAAAATTCTATATGATCATTTTGCTGAATCCAGGCTGTCGCCCTTCGAATTCGTTTTCTTTTTCTCCGGTTGTCTGTTTTCCAGACCGCTCCCTTTGTCATGGCATCTTTAATTTTAATTTTGGATAACCCGGTAAGGTTTTGAAAAATAACTATAATATTCTCCGGCTTATCAATTGGAGCTTTTTTGATAACAATTTTTTTCTCCATTACCTTACCTTGATCCAAACAACCGGATCTGTCTTTTCAAGAACATCCAAAACCATTCTTATCCCCTCTTGATTCCCGGAGTAATGCTCTCTCCGGTGGTCAATCTGTCCGGATGATCTCTTTCAACAAATCGTTTTGCTCCATCCAGAATCTCGGATGAATGTAATAGCCGGTTAAAACATTCCGCCTCAATTCTTAATCCTTCCTGCAGGGGAAGACCAAAACCCCGGACTGCCGCCTCTTTGTCTGTATGAATTGCCGGTTGCGGTAAACAACAGATATATTCCGCCAACTGTATGGCCCGATTGAGGGATTGTCCTTTTCCAACAACCTCGTTTACCAGCCCGATACGTTCCGCTTCAATTGCATCAATTACTCGTCCGGTTATAATCAGTTCCATTGCCCGGCCAAATCCAATTATCCTGGGCAGACGCTGTGTTCCTCCGTCAGCCAGACCAATATTCCAGCGCCGGCAAGTAACACCAAAGGTTGCATGCTCTTCAGCAATCCGGATATCCGCAAAACAGGCCCATTCCAGTCCACCGGCATAGGCAACACCATTGACAGCAGCAATGATGGGTTTATAAATATCCGTCCATCGGCTGGGTCCCAATATCCCGGGCCGTTCCCCCCTGTTGTGTGCAGCCTGTTCCTGATGCGTTATCGGAACCAGCTCATGACCGGCCTTGATATCACCTCCGGAAGAAAATGCCTTGTCTCCCTTTCCGGTAATAATCGCTACCTTGGCAGAATCATCAACCCTGAAATCATCCCATGCCTCCACAAGTTCCCGATGCGTCCTGGGACCGATGCAATTGAAGACCTCCGGACGATTCAATTGAATGATCGTGATTTCACCTTTTTTCTCATAAATAATTTCCTGATATGACATACAATCAACTCCTTTTTATGTTCGTTGAAAAAAACAGAGGACAAAAAACATCAAGGGCTGAGTTTGATTCAAACCGCAGCCCTTGATGTTTTATCGTTTTTTTTTATGGAAAGTTTGACTCATTATCCCCTTGCAATGATTTCACAGGCTTTATCAATCGCCAGGTCCAGATTTTCCGGTTTGGTTCCACCGGCCTGTGCCATATCCCCCCTTCCACCACCGCTGCCGCCGACAACAGCCGCAACCTCCTTGACGATATTCCCGGCATGAAATCTTTTCGAAAGGTCTTTCGTTACCACAACAATCAGAAGTGCTTTGGTTTCGGATACAGCCCCAAGAACCACAATACCGGATTGAATCCTGTCCCTGAACTGATCTGCAAGATCCCGTAATGCTCCCGGATTATCAATGGTCACTTTTTTTGCAAGTACCTTGATTCCGTTGATCTCCCTGAACTCATCCCCATCTTCCTGTGCAGATATCATGGCCATTTTTGATTTAAGCTGTTCGATTTCCTTTTCCAACGTCTTCTGGGTTGTAATCATTTTTTTAATTCTTTGAACCAGGGCTTCCGGCTTTTCCTTCAAGACTCCTGATGCCTGGTGCAAGGTGTTCAAAGAATCTTGAATGTAACGGAGTGCCGATGCCCCTGTTATGGCTTCTATCCTTCGAATGCCTGCTGCGACACTGGATTCGCTGATGATTTTAAACAATCCGATCGTACCGGTTCGATCCACATGTGTGCCCCCGCAAAACTCCTTGCTGAAATCCCCTATCGAGATTATCCTTATCCAATCCCCATACTTTTCTTCAAAAAGAGCTGTAGCTCCTGTTTTCAGGGCTTTTTCAACTTCCATCTCCACACTGGATACTGGAAAATTTTCTCTGATCCGGTCATTTACAAACGTCTCGATTTTATCCAGATCATCTGAATCAACCCCTGAAAAATGAGTAAAATCAAATCGAAATCGCTCCGGAGCCACAAGCGAACCCGCCTGTTTCACATGGTCACCCAAAATGGTTCGGAGTGCGGTATGCAATATATGGGTGGCGGTATGATTCACTGTAATCTGATTCCGTTTTTTCTCATCAACCTGAAGCGTGACAACCTCTCCTTTTTTCACCATACCGGATATCACCTTCCCTTGATGAATGATCAGTCCGGTCGGGTCCTTTACCGTGTTTGTCACATCCATCTGGAAAGAATTCATTGTAATTTGTCCGATATCACCAACCTGCCCGCCGGACTCCCCATAAAAAGGTGTTTCTTCCACGACGATTTCAATCTCTTCCCCTTTACCGGCGGTTTCCAGCGCTTTCCCATCCTTGACAATCACAAGAACGCCGGAATCATGAACCAGTGTCCGGTATCCCAGAAATGTGGAGCTGATGCCGGCGGAGGTCAACTGCTTGTAAGCATCCCCTATTGTCGAAAAATGGATCGTTGACCTGGATTGTTCCCGCTGTTTTTCCATTGCAGCATGGAAACCTTGCATATCAATATCTATACCCTGATCCCGTATGATATCCTGCACAATATCCACAGGAAAACCATAGGTATCATACAATTTAAAAATCATCTGCCCGGGAATTCTCTTTTCATTTTTTGCTTTTAAATCTTCGAGGGTATCATTCAGAAGTTTTAATCCATGATCAAGGGTTTCGGAAAAACGGACTTCTTCATTCTGAATCACATTGGAAATAAATGAATCCGCTTCTTTCAATTCAGGATATGCAGACTCCATAATATGAAATACGGTTCGGGCTGTCTGATGTAAAAACGGTTTTGAAAGACCGATATTCCGTCCATACCGGATGGCGCGTCTCATGATACGGCGCAAAACATATCCCCTTCCTTCATTGGATGGCAATATTCCATCTCCGATCAGAAAAGCCGCTGCCCGGCTATGATCGGCAATCACCTTCATCGCCACATCCACGGCCTTTGATTCACCGAGCTTTTTCCCGGAAAGCTCTTCAACCTTTTGCATGATCGGTTGAAACAGGTCTGTCTCATAATTGGTCGGGGTATTCTGAAGAACCGATGCGATTCGCTCCAGTCCCATACCTGTGTCAATGCTTGGCTTGGGAAGCGGTACCAGTTTTCCGGACTCATCCCTGTTGAACTGCATGAAAACCAGATTCCAGATCTCCAGATAGCGGTCACAGTCACATCCAACCGCACATTGCGGTCGGCCACAACCAAACTTTTCACCCCGGTCAATATGGATTTCACTGCACGGGCCACAGGGGCCTGTCTCTCCCATTGCCCAGAAGTTGTCTTTTTCCCCTAATCGGACAATACGGCTCCCGGGCACACCAATATGCTCTTCCCAAATTTTATACGCTTCATCATCATCTTGATATATGGAGACCCAGAGTTTGTCTTCCGGCAACCCGTATCCCTGAACCAGCAGTTCCCAGGCGTACTCAATCGCCTTTTCCTTGAAATAGTCTCCAAAGGAAAAATTCCCCAACATCTCAAAAAATGTGTGATGCCTTGCAGTATATCCTACATTATCCAGATCATTATGCTTTCCTCCGGCACGCACACATTTCTGCGAAGTTGTGGCTGTGTTATAATTACGTTTTTCTTCACCAATAAAAATCCTTTTAAACTGAACCATGCCGGCGTTGGTAAACAAGAGGGTGGGGTCATCGTGGGGAACCAGAGAGGAACTCCTCACCACCTGATGATTTTTTCCTGTAAAATATTGAATGAATTTTTTCCGTGCCTCATTACCTGTCATTTGGTACTCCAATCTGTAACGCTTGTTGCTTTATTTTTTTTCAAGCCCTTCGGATGCTTCCTCTTTTTTTACAAGCCCCATTTCTTCCTGAACTTTTTTATATAATTCATTATAAATATCAGTATGTTCATCAAAAAACACCTTGACATTTTCTCGTCCCTGCCCGATCCTCTCTCCATTGTACGAATACCAGGCCCCGCTTTTTTCAACGGTTCCGGTCAGCACTCCCATATCCAGAAGATCACCTGATTTGGATATCCCTTCTCCATACATGATATCAAATTCCGCCTCTTTGAAGGGAGACGCCATTTTATTCTTGACTACCTTGACCTTGGTACGATTTCCAATAACATCCGTACCATTTTTAATCGTACTGGCTTTCCTTACATCCAACCTTACGGATGCATAGAATTTCAGTGCATTTCCACCGGTTGTTGTTTCAGGATTCCCGAATACAACCCCGATTTTCATCCGTATTTGATTGATAAAAACCAGAGACGTCATTGTTTTACCAATGGTTCCGGTTAGCTTTCTCAAGGCCTGCGACATCAGCCGCGCCTGAAGGCCCATATGAGAATCCCCCATCTCTCCTTCAATCTCAGCCCTTGGAACCAGTGCGGCGACTGAGTCGATAACCAGAATATCGATTGCGCCACTCCGAATCAGCATATCCGCAATCTCCAATGCCTGCTCGCCTGTATCCGGCTGTGATACCAAAAGCTCATCACAATTCACACCCAAATTTTTTGCATAGGTTATATCCAGCGCATGTTCCGCATCAATAAACGCCGCAATACCGCCTTTTTTCTGAGCTTCAGCAACGCCATGAAGGGCGAGGGTTGTTTTTCCGGATGATTCCGGACCATAAATTTCAATGATCCTTCCTCTTGGGAGTCCGCCAATACCAAGCGCTTTATCAAGCGCAAGTGAACCGGTTGATATCACTGGAACTTCAATAATAGTGCCACCGCCCAGTTTCATGATGGCACCTTTTCCGAATTGCCGCTCAATCTGGGTCATTGCAGATTCTATTGCCTTTTCTTTATTTATGGAATTGTTCATGTTCTCCTCCTGAAGGTGATTTGCATTCCTTATAAAAAATTGAAATCCGTATACTATTAAATTAACCTTAAAGCAATCCGCTATATAATTCCGGGTGTAATCAAAACTGTTGCGCAAAGGATACTGAATGTAAAATGTTTCCAAACCCGATTACAATTCTGTTTCTTTGGAAAGGACAACGCTTTTTATACAGGAATATACTGCGCCGGTTGGCAATAATTCACTTTGAAACAGTTTCATTTCATTGATTGTAAATGGTCTGGTTTGGAAATCATAAAATAGGCGGAGACTTTCTTTCAGTAGTTCCATATTCAGGTTTTCTTTTGCTCTTCCGATTGTAAGATGACCTGTAAAGGGTCTTTTCTCAGCCTGAATCCCGATCAGACTCAATTTTTTATCAAGTGCCTTTTGTAATCGATCCAACCGGTCTACCTCACCATCCATACCAATCCACAGAACCTTTGGACGATGCGGTCCCGGAAAAACGCCCATACCCTTTGCGGAAAGTGTAATGGCGCCCACCCCTTCCACGGATTCAGCCATCATATTTGAAATGCTATCGATCATATTTTTCTGGATATCACCGATAAACTTCATTGTTAAATGAATATTTTTAACCGGCACCCACTTTAGTTTCACCTCTCTTTTTTTTACCTGCTCCTGAACATCCCTGATGGATTCCAATATATATTCGGGCAGATCAAAAGCAATAAATGAACGTATCATATTCATATAGCTTGTTTTCAGTATAAAATTATTCGCAGTACAATATTCGCTATTATCCCTGCGGCGACATCGTCCATTATAATACCCGTTCCGCCTGACATTTTTTTCTCTATATATCGAATCGGAAAAGGCTTCAAAATATCCAAAAATCGAAACAAAACAAAACCGGTGATCACAGACAAGACAGTGAAGGGCAGGCCTGCCATTGTTATTATGATTCCCGCTATCTCATCAATTACAATCTCGCCGGGATCTTCCGTCTCCAATAAAGACGCCGCTTTCCCGGCGATTAAAACCGACAAAAAAATAATGAGTAAAAGGCAGGATAGCGTTACGAACATGCCGGCGCTGGATAAAAAAAAACAAAAAATCAAACCAACACCGGTTCCAAATGTCCCGGGAGCAAATGGCGCCTTTCCAGAATAAAACCCGGTTGCGAGGAAAATGATCAATCTGTCAGCAAATTTCATTTCCCATGGCTCTCACGGTAAACGGTTTCAAACACGACCCGAACCGGAATTTTTTTCTCAATGGCGATCTTACGGCATTCTTCATATTCCGGAACAATCAGATTGGTTCCATCCGGCTTTGTAATCTGTTTCGCCTTTAGTCTGCCAAAAGATGTATCAATCTCTATGATGCGGCGATCAAGGGTGTATCGTTCAGATTCGCAAAACCTTACTCCGGATGTGGTTGTTTCCATCAATATTCTGTCAATGATTTTTTCCCTGCTGCTTTCATTGCAAACAACCTGTATCATGGTGCCAGGACGATTTTTTTTCATGTAGACCGGAACCCAGCAAACGTCCAGGGCGCCATCTTCAAACAACCTTTCCATGAGAAAACTGAATATTTCCGGATTCATGTCATCAATGCAGGTTTCTACTACCACCACCCATTCTGTCTTTCGGCCATATGTTTCTCTGTTTTTGATACCGGTTATGATCCGCAATAGATTGGGAATGTTTCCCGTGTCCCGTTTTCCTGCGCCATAACCGATTTTTTCAATCTGCATAT
>CAMBQS010000094.1 GCA_945870015.1 Desulfocicer vacuolatum DSM 3385 | reverse complement strand
TGTTGAACAAGTTCGGAATCTTCTTTTACCAGAACAAACATAGAGGTTCGTGTATTTCCCCAGACCTTGAACTGATAGATTCGGTCCAGACGGCTTACATAGACTTCAACACGTTTCAGGCCGTCAAGATGTACCCCGGTTGTATTGATTTGTTCCATGATGTCCTCTTGGTTTATTTTGAGCTATAAGATGAAAGATATTGTGTGTCAAGAAAAAAAATACACAATATATTGTTATTGAGTCACAATTGCCAATGAGCCTCCATTGGTTGTCATCGTCACACAGCCATTTTCATCGGTTCGATAAATATGACTCCCCAAAGAATTGTATCGATCCAGCACAGCCTGATGCGGCATCCCAAATCTGTTTTTCCATCCGGCGGAGATGATGGCATATTCCGGTTTGACGGCGCTGAGAAACAATTCTGAGTTGGAAGAGCGGCTGCCATGATGTGGCGAAAGCAGTACCGTGCTTTGCAGGTTGCATCCATATGCTTGTACTAATTTTTTTTCGCCCTTTGCCGTAAGATCACCTGGAAACAGGAAGGAATGATTTTTATATGTGACTTTTAATACAAGGGAGTTATTGTTGAGAGATCCTGATTCTTTACCATGAAATAAAAAGTCCTTTTTGGGATGCAAGATCCGGATTTCAACGCCGTTGATGATCTGGGAATCTGGAAGTTCCTGAAAGCATGGATGGTGTATTTGTTTTTCTGAAATGGTTTTCTGAAGTTCAAAAAAGGTACCGGAGGTTGCTTTATCATTGGTTGACCAGAAGTTTTGTATATTAAAATGTTGGGCAATAAAAATCAGTCCATTCATGTGGTCGCTGTCTGGATGGGATAGAACAATCGTATCAATGGTTCCTATTTTCTTCCCCCATAAAAATGGTGCGACAACACTGGCTCCCATATCAAAAGCCTTGTTATCGGAAAAGCCTCCGCCGTCAATCAGGATCGTATATCCATTGGGTATTTCCAGTAACACAGAGCTTCCCTGCCCGACGTCCAGCACATGAACTCGAAGATCATTATGAAAAAAACGGGTATTCACCCAATATATCACATCAGCCAGTAAGAGGACGGATACGATTCCGGCAACCACTGGAATCATTTTTTCCCGGGTAAGGGAGTGATTGTTTTTATCTGAACACACTGGTTTTTGGATCAGACTGAGAGCGCACCAGAAGAGCGTATAAAAGCAGAAAATTTCAAACAGACTGGGTGTGATGGTTTTGATTGCTGAAAAAGGCAGATTGGCCAGAATGTGGATGACATCAATGGTCCAGGAAAGAATGAAACCGCAAAATTGGATGCACAAAGAGGAAAGATCAGGACAAGCGGGGAAAATGATGATGGATAAAAACTCCAGGGGCAGAACGATAAAACCAATAGCGGGAACTGCGATCAGATTGGCGATGATTCCAATCAGGGAAATCTGATTGAAATAATAAAGCGCAATCGGCAGGGTCCCTATGGTCGCAAAAAAGGATACCATGAAGAGCAGAAAGATTTTTTGAAGAATGGTTTGCCATCTGCTTCGCAGTTTCTGATTTGTAAATTCTATTTTTGATAATCCATATACAATTGACAGCACGGCTGCGAATGAAAGCTGAAATGAAATGGAAAAAAGGGAGGGCGGGGAAATTACAAGAATCAGGAGCGCTGCAATGGCGATTGTGTTGATCATATCATGTTCTTTTTCCATGGGAAATGTCAGCAGGAAAATGATAATCATGATAACCGCCCGCTGAGTGGAAGGAGACATTCCGGCAAGAATCCCATAAAAAAGGATCGGGAAAATGGACAACAACGCAGCAAGCTTTTGAACACGGGCTTCCCAGAGCAGAAAGGTGAAACAGGAAAGAATTTTTGTGAACAGCAGAAATGAATTGGATGCAATAATGCCGATATGCAATCCCGATATGGCAAGGATATGCCGAACGCCGCTTCGGTTGAACGATTCCATCAGAGCGTCGGATATGCCGGAGCAGTTTCCCAGAAGGAGGGCTTTGAGTATCTGCCTCGGTTCGCCGTAACTGGATTGATCAATATGATTTGAGATTTTTTCGCGCAGGGACGCAATAAAAAGCAGTATTCCGGATAGTTGATTCCGTTCAAGAATTTGCAGTTGATTTCCCTCGGCATAAACACTTGCCTGAACTCCTCTGAAAGCCATGAATTTTTTATAATCAAATCCTCCGGGGTTTTGGAAGTTCCGGATGGGGCGTATTTTTCCTTTCAGTATAACGCGATCGCCTGTTTGAATGGATGGTATTGGGCCGGAGAGAGTGATTCGGAGTTTTCCCGAAACCGGGATCTTATATTCCCCATGGCCGATCGTTTCTGTTTCCAGAATAAATTGTACCCGGTGGTGTTTTGGAACGGGTGTTTCCTGAATGGTTCCTGTGATGATTTTTTTATTGTCGTCTGCATGATGAAGCACATGACCGGATGGAAGCGTCAGATTGTTCCATGGTTGAATCAGGAGGTATCCGCAGCAGATAAAAAGAAGCAAAGGCTGAAAAAAGGAAGGCTGTTTCCGGATGAGTTGAATGGTTATACAAAAAGCGGAAAGCAGGGCGATAATGGAAAATATCAGATTTTTCCCCGGCCATGCATTACCCAGGAGAATTCCGGAAATCAGTGAAATCAGAAGCGGAATGACAGGACGATTCCATGAGTCAGATCCGGTAAAACGCATAAGTGATATGATTCGCGGCAGCTTCAACTTATATTTTATTGAATTCGTTGTATGTCAGCGCCCAGTTTCTGGAATTTTTTTTCAATTGCTTCATATCCCCGGTCAAGATGATAGATCCGGTTGACTTCGGTTGTTCCCTGGGCAACCAGGCCGGCGAGAATCAGGGACGCACTTGCGCGAAGATCTGTTGCCATTACCGGTGCTCCGGAAAGGGAGGGGACACCTTTGATCATGGCTGCATTGCCGGAAACAGTGATATCCGCACCCAATCGTCTGAGCTCACTCACATGAATAAAACGATTCTCAAAAATGGTTTCCGATATGATACTGAGGCCGCCGGCAATGGCCATAAGAACCATGAATTGTGCCTGCATGTCCGTAGGAAATCCGGGATAGGGAAGGGTTTTAATGTCAATGGATTGAATGGTCTCAGATCCCTTTACACAGATCTTTTTGCCTTTTATAGCGACCTCTGCCCCGGTTTGGCGAAGCTTGTGTATGATACCGGTTACATGTTCCGGTTCACAGTCTTCGATTTCAATGTTTCCTTTTGTTAATGCAGCGGCCACCATGAATGTTCCGGTTTCGATGCGATCCGGAATGATGGAAACATGAACAGGACGCAGTGTTTTTACACCCTGGACAGTAAGGATTGAAGTCCCGGCTCCTTTGATTTTCGATCCCATCCGGTTCAGGACATCAATCAGGGCAACGACTTCAGGTTCTCTGGCCGCATTTCTTAAAACAGTGGTTCCCTCTGCAAGAACGGCTGCCATAAGCAGATTTTCCGTTCCGGTAACCGAGGGGAGGTCAAAAAAGATTTCATTTCCAACCAGTTTTTTTGCAGAAGCATCCACATATCCGTGATCCAGGTTAATATCCGCGCCCAGCAGGGTCAACCCTTTTAAGTGGAAATTGATGGGTCTCGCACCAATTGCACAACCACCCGGTAATGAAACACGAGCTTTTTTCAGTCTGGCAACGAGCGGGCAGAGTACCAGAATGGATGCCCTCATCTTTCTTACCAGATCATAAGGGGCTTCATGGTTTGAGAGACCTGCGGCATTGATCCTTACAGTATGGCCATCTGTTTCCACCTCAGCGCCGAGATGAGTCAGCAGTTGTTTGATGCTTTCAATGTCCCGGAGATTCGGCACGTTGTCATATGTACACCATCCATCCGTCAACAGGGATGAAACTAGAATGGGAAGGGCTGCATTTTTGGCTCCTCCGATCCGAACATTGCCGGTTACTGTCTTACCGCCGTGAATAACGATTTTATCCATTTTATACCTCAAAAAACCTGTGTAATGTTGAGTCTGTTACAGAATTCAATACCCATTCAAAGCTGATAAAGGGAAACATCCTTTCCTCCTGATCCAGATCCGGATACGGCAAAAAGATTCACCGCATCGAAATTTTATGGAGACTCAACCGGGTTGAGTTCCTTTTCCTGGGGGAATAACGGCAGATATCGATAGGATATCATGACCAGAATGACTCCATAAGCAACCGGCAGGATGGTTGTCGCTACCTCCTGCCAGCTTGGACAGTAATGAGCCCAGTCTTCAAAAGGCAATACCGGTACAGCCATGACCTGAAGAACCATCACCCATCTGTTGATACAGATACCCAGACAGGCAAGGAAGACGGCTGTCCATAACAGTGCCTCACTGCTCCGTCCTTTCCTGGTGAGCAAAATCAACGCCGGGAATATACCTCCCACAACGATTTCAGCCACCAGAATCCAAAGGCCGTAAAATAGATTATCATCATAAAAATCCATGAGGGTCTGGCCTTTTGAGTGAACCGTAACCACAGCCCAGTACCATGTGTCAATAACTTTCGCGATAATATAGGTAAAGATCAGCCAGCCGGAAATTTTTGCAAGCAGATCAATGACATTATCACTGACGAGTTTTTTCCCGGTGATTTTTTCCAGTAACCGGGTCAGGAAAATTGTAAAACAGGGTCCGCAAGCAGCGGCTGACCAGGTAAAAAGGAAAAAAGTCCACGGCCACACAAACAATCCTTCACGATAGGAAAATGGCCGTCCAAACAGAACACCGGCCATTCCGCCTAAAGAACCCTGATGGAAGAAGGAGAGAAACACTCCCGTGGCGGCAAATACAGCCATTGCTTCATGCATATTGTGGCTAAGATTATGGAAAAAAGGAATTTTGTCAAGCTGTCTGTTTTTCAAAATCAGGGGTAACAATTCAATGGTCAATACACCAAAGTAGCATGACAGACAGAAAGCAACCTCTGTGAGCATGGAGTGAATATTTGCATGCCGGAAGACAAACCATCCGCGTAACGGCTGGCCAATATCAATGGCCAGTAACAGGAGTGCTGAACTATAGCAGATAAATCCGATCAGTACGGCAAAGTTGATGATATTTTTGAGCTCATCCTTTCCCACAATATATTTCAGAAATCCGCTGAAAAAAGCGCCGCCTCCCAAAGCAATCACAGCGAGGTCTGCCCATATCCAGAGGGCAAATCCGTATGAGTCATTCATGTTCGTCTGGTTCAGTCCTTTGATCCAGCAAAGCAGCATGGCAAAGACACCCCAAGCCAGCACCACACCTGCGAGGATGAGTCCTGCAAGAAACTGTGGAAACGGACATCGTTTGACACCTTCGGGTATGAATGCAGAATCCATAAATTGTGTACTCCTTGCTCCGTGCACAGACTCGTCAATCAAACGAATGACGGCTTTTTATTGCCCCGGTTTCCTCATCCGGATGATAATTATCTCCTGCGCGTCTGACCCATTCCCGGCTGGAAAGATAATAGATTTTCGGGTTTGTCCCTAGTCTTTCCAACAGACGGAAAGCGCGGGGGTCATTTTTCATTATATAAACAGCGTGGTTTTGATTGATGAGATCTCCGAAAGTGATGGCTCCGGCCGGGCATGCCTGTGTACATGAAGTCTGATATTCATTTTCCCGGAGTTCCCGCCGGCCTTCTGAGGCTGCTTTTTCATAAGCCAGTTGATACCGGTGAAAACAGAAGGTGCATTTTTCAACAACACCTCTCATACGAGGCGAAACATTGGGGCTGAGACTTTTTTCCATTCCTTCCGGCCAGACCGGATCCCACCAGTTAAAATAGCGGGCATTGTAAGGGCAGGCTGCCATGCAATAGCGGCAACCAAAGCAGCGGGAAGGAATCTGACTGACAATTCCTGTTTCCCTGTCATAATCGGTTGCAACGGCCGGGCAGACCGTTACACACGGGGAATGTCCGTTATTCCCTTCACAATGCATACAGGGCCTTGGAAGATAGCAGATCTCTTCATTCGGGTATGATTTGCCGTTGGTTAACCTGTATACCCTCATCCATGTAATACTTTTTCGTTTATCGGTTTCATTATCCCTGAAGGGTATATTGTTTTCCGCCATGCATGCCACCATACAGGCACCACAGCCTGTGCATCTGTCCAGATCGATCACCATACCGTATTTTTTTTCTTTTCTGTTTCCTTGCGGCATCAGAACCTCGTATAATATTTTACGCTTTGGTCAGGCTGGCTCGTATTCCCCAGGCAACATCCAGGCCGGAAAAAGGATCTTCCACAGGACCGGTCAGTTCGTTACAGTTTATGCCTTTGCCGGAAAGATATCTGTCATAAGCCGTATGACCCAGCCCTCTTGGAAAGGAGATAATATTTTCGCCGATTCCCTGGCTCAGATGGATTCTTACCCTTTTTTCACCTTTGGGTGTTTTTACTATGGCAGCGCAGCCGTGTTTCAGACCCAGCTTTTCAGCGGTTTTCGGGTGTATATGGATCATTGAGTGATTATCTTTTAATACAGTATCCGGCAGGGTTTTCATTACAAACGGAGGGGCTCCGATGTAACCGGAAGGCAATTGCAGGGAGTCACCTGGAATCAGGGTCAGATTCATCCTGCTTTTATCACCTTCCGGAAGGATCAGCGGTGTATCCTTTGGAACCTGAAAGACAAAACAGGGGCGCTTTTCAATTTCCGGTGTATAGTTGATTTCAACAACACCTTTGTTCATAAGCGGATTCCAGTGTCGGCCCAAACCGTTTTTTAGGCATTGGAGGTAGTTTTCCCATGGAAAGGAGTTTTCCATACTTCCTTTCATCGCTCCGGCAATTGAAATAATAACATCCCCCGTGTGTTTTGTCTGAAACAGGGGACGTACAACGGGTTTTGTCAGACCGATCACGGGATTCCGCAATCCGGATGTGACCGGGATATCCTCATATCGTTCAAGGTACGTATGGTTTGGAAGAATCAGATCTGCCAGCGTTGCGGTTTCGTCCATGTAGGAGGAAAAGCTTATCTTGAACGGGATTTTTGTAAATGCCTTGATTACTTCTTTTGTATCTGAGAGTGTATAACAAGGGTTTGCGTCAGCAACAAAAAGGATAGTAATCGCGTCCGCTGCTTCTATGATCGCACGGGGAAGGCGGTGCAACAATCCACCTTCGGCAACCGGTTTTGTTTGAAGACCGGTTTCGGCTTTTCGATCAAGGCAGATACCCGGCCAGGAGATATAATCCGGTTCAGGCAGTGTAAAAACACCGCCTGTTTGATTGATATTGCCAACCAGAACGTTCAAGGCATGGATGGCGCTCATTTCAGCAAGGCTCACCGGTGTTATGCCTTTGCCCCGGCCAAAGAGCGCGACCGGTTTTTTTGCCTGTCCGAATTCACGTCCAACAGCGATGATGGTACGGGAATCCATTCCAATCATTTTTGCGACTTTGTCCGGGCTGTACTGTTCCAGCACGACCGAGCGCCAGGTGTTGAATCCTTCTGAATGGGTATCAATGGCCGTCTGATCATACAGAGATTCCCGCAACATCACATGGGCAATTCCAAGGGCGAGGACAGCCTCTGTACCCGGCCTTACAGGCAGCCATTGATCCGATCTTGCTGCTGTGTCGGATAACCGCGGTTCAATCTGAATCAGCTTGATCTTTTTGGTTTTCCATTTGCTGCCGGCCTGAATCATCCGAACAGGCGAACCCCATCCATCCATGACGCCGGCTCCAAAACTCAGAATATAATCCGAATTTTCAAGGTCGAATCCGGGAACTGTCCTGGTATTCTGAGGCTGTTTGTGGGAGAGGGAAAAGGAATCCTCAATGGATGAATGGCAGTAGAAGTTGGGTGAGCCATAGGCGGTCAAGAACCGCTGTAACAATGCGGAAACCGTTCCCCTGGAAGATCCTGCAATGCCTGCGACGGTGTGGGATTTTCCTTGTGTCCGCAATGCCATTAATTTTTCTGTGATTTCAGATAAAGCCTGTTCCCAGGTAATTTTTTGAAAAATACCATTTATCTTTTTCAGGGGGCTTTTCACACGGGTTGGCCCGTAGAGAAGCTGCGGACCGGAAAGCCCCAGAACACAAATCCCTCCATTGTTGACAGGATGATTTTCCCGGCCTTCGATTTTTACAACACGGTTGTCAATTTTGCGGACCGTAATGCCGCATCCGCCGGGACATAATGTACAGGTGGAATCGGTATAGGATATCTCACCATCCGGCGGAATCGGTGTCCACGGCCAGTTTTGGGTCCATATGGAAACATCATCCATCAATTTCCATGGCAAGGGTGAGCAGGCGGTGCCTGCTGCGGCTCCGATTCCGAGTGACAAAAAACATCTTCTGTCGATTTTCATCAATTCTTTTCCATTATGCTAAAGAGGAACGGTCCTGATTATTTATGACAGACAAAACACCCATCCTTTTTCGTTGAAACATTTGACCTTCTACCGGGTTCCTTCAGATGGCAGGCCTCGCAGTCATCCATTTTCATCCGGTCATATGTATTTGTTTTCAGCCCCAGATAGTTTTCCGGATTTTTTCCCCAGATATCCCGGCTGTACCCTGTAATTTTATTATATTCATAGGGTTTCAGGCCGGCGGATTGGCCGATGGTTCCGTGGCATGTTTCACAATCCATTTTCGCCAGTTTAATGTGGGCGGCGTGGGAGAAGAAAACACAATCCGGTTGCCTGGAGTAAATCAGCCAGGGCACTTCTTTTCCTTTGGAAACATACTCCTCAACAAAGAGCGCTTCATGCTCGGTATCCCCCTGAACCTCCTGATGGCAGTCTATGCACTGCGCGAGTCCGGGTACGCCGGAGTATGTGCCATCTTCCCGAAAGAAATGGCAACTCTCGCATCCGTTTGAGACAATCGTCATGTGCATTTCGTGGTTGAAATCAATCGGCTGATGCTTTGTTGAATACAGCAGTTTGGGAAAGACAATCCATCCTGCAAAAAAGCTGGTGAAAAAACCGGCAATAAAAAACAGAACCGTCCATCCCGCGATTCCGTTTTCTTTGCAATGGAAACTATTTGATTGAACCATAACTGTGGAGTCCGGAGAGATAATTCACTCCAAAATAGGTGAATATTACTGCCGCAAATCCGACAATGGAAATCATGGCAATCCGGCTACCGCGCCATCCTCTCATCAGGCGTGCATGTAAAAGGATTGCATAGATAAACCAGGTGATCAGAGACCAGGTTTCCTTTGGGTCCCACCCCCAGTATCGCCCCCATGCCGAGTTGGCCCAGACCGCACCGGTTATGATGCCGATGGACAGGAAGAAAAAACCGAACATCACCATCTGATGGGTGAGTTCATCCAGCATGTCGGACTCAGGAACATGGGAGAGTATCCCTTCCCCGGGTTGGCCGCCTATCTTTGAAATCAGGAACAGAAAACTGATCGCAAACGCAACCGCGAAGCCGGCGTATCCTAAAAAGCAGGTCAATACATGGGCGATCAGCCAGTTGCTTTTGAGCGCGGGAATGAGAGGCTGAATATGACTGCTGATATCCGGAGACAGAGAAGCATATGCCATGGCCAGAAATACAAGGGCACTGGAAAAGGTACTGATGGTCCGATTTTTATATCGGATTTCAATGAAGATATACAGACAGGCAATGGATAGTGAGAAGAATGTGAGAGATTCATATAGATTTGATAAAGGAGCATGTCCAAATCCCAGCTTGTAGGATTCAATCCAGCGGAGAATAATACCGGTGATGTTACCGGTTATGGCGACCATGGTGACAAGGGATGCGAGTTTTCCGGGAAAGTCCGTTTTAAAAATCAGTGAAACCATATATAACACCCCTGCAAGACCGTATACAAAGGTGATTACAGACAGGATGATTGAACTGTTCATGAAAACAATACCTCAAATTGAAAAGGTTGAAATAAAATTTTTTACCCAAAAAGCAATATCTGATTATTCGTTTAACAGCATGGACAGCCTCTCTATTTTTTTTTGAACATTGAATTTGTTTTTGTTTGCAGACCCG
>CAMBQS010000093.1 GCA_945870015.1 Desulfocicer vacuolatum DSM 3385 | reverse complement strand
GGGTACGGTTATCCTGGGTGAAAATTCCAGGAAACGGATCGGTTATGCCTGTCAGGACGGCATGCCCAACCGGCCGGTGGCCTGTGCCATGCAGAAAAAAGGAGATCCCGGCATTCCCCAGTTTTATCCGGGAATGACATCCATTGCAGGACTTTTTCTTGCCAATCCCCCGGGTATCCAGATTTCCAATAAACGAAAGGGCGAAGCGGCGGCGATTCTGGCAGCGGCTGTCATGCCGCGGGGGCCGCGCAAGAGCAAAGGGTATACGGTGTTCGTCAACGAGGATTTGTGCCGTGGCTGCGGCAGATGTGCGGCTGTTTGTCCATATCAGGCCGTCACCCTTCAGCCCAATACAATCGGTGGATGGCATGCAAGAGTGGATGAGGCGTTCTGCAAAGGGTGCGGAAACTGCATATCGGTCTGCCCCACCAACGCTGCCGACAGTCCGTATCGCAACCAGTCGTTTTTCGAACATACCCTGGAGGAGATTTTGCTGTGATGGAAAAATACAAGATCATACTGTTTTTATGCAACTGGGGGCCTCACACCGCTTACCAGCAGCTCCAGGATAAAGGATATCAGATCCCTTTAGAAGTGAAAATGGTACGAATCCCATGTACCGGAAGAATCAGCAAGGCGCTGCTTTTCAAGGCATTTGAAATGGGCGCGGACGGTGTTGCCATTGTGGGCTGCAACTCCGGCGCCTGCAGGTATGGAAGCGGAACCCGGACAGCGGAAGACAATACCGAGGATACCCGCAACATCATTGACCTCTTGGGAATCGGCAGGGAACGCATGCGGCTGGCTACTTTTTTGCCGGATGAAAGTGAGGCCTTGAAACACTTTCTCACGGATTTCTGCGAAGAGATCCGGCAATTGGGCAAAAGTCCGGTAGAGCCTGCCGGACTTCAACCAGTCGAAGCCTGCGGTGAATCGGTTCAGCAGGTGATTGCCCGATATGATGCCTATAGCTGCCAGGACTGCGGCAAGTGTACGGCTTCCTGTCCTCTGGCGCTCAGCGGCAAAGCGTATTCACCCCGCAATATAGTGAGTGATATCATCCGGGGAAACGATATGGATGAAAAGGTGTATGCGGATGTTCATGCCTGTCTGACCTGTGGCATCTGCCATGAAAGATGTCCGTCTGATGTGAATTTTCCCGAGTTTATCCGGGATATGAGATGTCTTCTGAATGAAACCAGGGTCAGCGGAGAACAGATTCAGCCCCACGGCGGTTTTTTCCAGTCTCTGATGCGGACTATGACATCAAAGGATATCCGGCCGAATCGTTGGAACTGGCTTCCGGAAGACATTCAGGTGGACCCCGGCAGCAAGATTCTTTTTTTCGGGGGATGCGCACCCTATTTTGATGCTTTTTTTAAAAAGCATCAGCAGGTGAATACGGTCGATATCCTTGCCGATGCGCTAAGGCTTCTTAATTTTTTTGATGTCAGGCCCCGGCTGCTGGAAATGGAGCGTTGCTGCGGCCATGATCTTCTATGGTCCGGAGATCGAACGAACTTCATGCGTCTGGCAAGATTGAATGTGGAGATGATTCAGGATCTGGGCATTGAAACCGTAATCACGGCCTGTCCGGAGTGTTACCATACCATTGGTCTTGAATATGAGAAAAATGGGATTTCACCCGGTTTCACCGTCACACATCTCTATGCTTTTCTGGAAAATGCAATCCATAAGGGAGCGGTTACTTTCAAGCCAACCCCCCATCGCATCACCTATCAGGATTCCTGCCGGATGAACCGCATGGAGGAGATTATCGATCTTCCGCGAAAGCTGATTCAGCGGCTGGCCGTAGAACAGTTTCAGGAGATGAAGGATTCAGGCCGTTCATCTTTATGCTGCGGCAATTGTGCCTGGACAGGGTGCGATGCTTACAGCAAGGCACTCCAGGTCAAGCGTATCCGTCAGGCGCATGAGACAGGGAGTGATCTTTTGGTGACATCCTGTCCCAAGTGCCAGATTCATCTCCGCTGCGCCATGGAAGATCCATTCCAGGAAGCGGAGCTGAAGATGGAAATGATCGACCTGACCAGCCTGATTGCCCGTACCATTTGCTGGGAATAGGGGTTGACCGGAGAGATTGAAATTGTTTGAAGTGATAATTGATTTGAATATCGTATTCCCCCCTTGAGGGGGGATAAAGGGGGGTGTAAATACGATGATTTTTTTAAACAAGGTATATATTATAACAGATAAACACCCCCCTGCGCCCCCCTCAAGGGGGGAATTATAAGTTGAGTCCTCAATAGATGATTGACATATGTCGTAAATACAAGGAATGACACATGGCGCAATTATTGGGAGAATAAAAGAAAAAATTTCCAAATGCGGTTACTCTGCTACAGTGAAGGAATGAAAATGAGAACAAGCCTCATAGAAAAAACAGACGGGGAAAACAGTGCACGCATTGGTGTATATGTCTGCCGTTGCGGGCTGAACATTGCCCAGACAGTGGATTGTGAGAAGGTTGCCGGCAACATCAGCGGCATGGAAAACGTGCTGGTTTCCAAAGAGATCACCTATGCCTGTTCAGAGCCGGGGCAGATGGAGATCAAGGATGATATAAAGGAGCATGGCCTGAACCGGATTGTGGTGGCTTCCTGTTCGCCAAGGCTTCATGAGACAACCTTCCGCCGGATGATGCTGCAGGCGGATCTGAACCCGTATATGCTTGAAATGGCCAATCTGCGGGAACAATGCAGTTGGGTGCATATGCAAGCTCCGTCCGATGCGACGGAAAAAGCCGAGGATCTGGTCCGGATGTCGGTATCGCGCGTGCGTCTGCTTCAGCCTCTTTATGAGGAAACCATCCCGCTGGTTAAAAAGACGCTTGTGATCGGAGGCGGCGTGGCAGGTATTCAGGCAGCCCTGGATCTTGCGGATAATGGTTATGAAGTGATGCTGGTGGAAAAAAGCGCTTCCATCGGCGGAACCATGGCGCAACTGGATAAAACATTTCCCACCATGGACTGCTCCATCTGAATTCTCGGGCCGAAAATGGCGGATGCCGGGCGGCATCCAAATATCACCTTGCATACCATGAGTGAAGTGAACGGGGTCAGCGGTTATGTAGGTAATTTTAATGTAAAGATTGTCAAGCGCTCGCGCTATGTGGATGAAAAAGCATGCACCTCCTGCGGCGAGTGCGCCAAGGTGTGTCCGGTGGTGTTCCCGGATGAGTTCAATATGGGGCTGTCATCCCGCAAGGCGATTTACATCCCGTTTCCCCAGGCGGTTCCCTCTGCCTATGTGATCAACATGAACGAATGTATGGGCCGGGGATGTTCCAAGTGCCTGGATGCCTGTGACAAGAAATGTATCCATTTTCACATGTCCGACGAAGAGATTCAAATCAAGGTCGGCTCCATTGTGGTGGCTACCGGCCTTGATCCATATGATCCAAGGGAGATGGATGAATACGGCTATACCCGTTTCGAGAATGTGATCACCAGTCTGGAGCTGGAGCGGCTGATCAATGCCGGTGGTCCGACAAAAGGGGAGCTCATCCGGCCCAAGGATCGGAAGCATCCCCAATCCATTGGATTCATCCAGTGTGTGGGATCCCGCTCCAAACGAAAGGGCGGCCAATACTGCTCCAACATCTGCTGCATGAATACCATTAAAAACAGCCTGGTGTTAAAAGAGCATGATCCGGATATGGAGATTATGGTGTTTTATACGGATATCCGGGCTTTTGGCAAAGGGTTTGAGGATCTGTATACCCGAAGCCGGAGTCTGGGTGTGCAATATGTGCGCGGTTTGCCCGGATCGGTTGAGGAGATGAGTGACGGCAGCATGCGGGTGGCTGTGGAAAATACCGCAACGGGCCGCATCGAATTCCACGATCTGGATATGCTGGTTCTGTCCATTGGCATGAAACCGTCATCCAGTACCCGGAAAATTCAGGAAATGCTCGGGTTGCAGCTTACCTCAGACGGCTTTTTTCTGGAGGCGCATCCCAAGCTTCAGCCAGTGGATGCAGCCACCCGGGGTGTTTTCTATGCCGGATGCGCTGAGGGCCCCAAGGATATCAAAGAGAGTGTTACACAGGGGTCTGCTGCTGCGGCAAGGGCTATCCGGCTGATGCACAAGGGGCTGGTCACAACCGAACCCATTACCTCAATGGTTATTGCAGAACACTGTAAGTCCTGTGGAAAATGCGCCGAGGTGTGCCCTTACAATGCCATCACCGTGGATGTGAAGAAGAAAACTCCTGCCGTGGTCAACAGCGCGGCCTGTGCCGGGTGCGGCACCTGTGCTGCGGAATGTGCTTTCGGTGCCATTGTCATGAACCATTTCACCGATGATCAGATATTGAGCCAGGTGGACACCCTGCTGGCTCAGAAGGCCGGGGAAAAGATCCTGACCTTTGCCTGCAACTGGTGTTCTTATGCGGGTGCGGATTTTGCCGGTATTTCCAGATTGCAGTATCCGGCCAATGTCCGTCTGATCCGGACTATGTGTTCGGGCCGTGTGGATGAGAAGTTCATCTGGCATGCATTTGAAAATGGCGCTCCTGTTGTTCTGGTAAGCGGATGCCATATCGGTGACTGCCACTATATTGATGCCAACCACTGGACGGAGAAGCGGATTGCCAGGGTACACAAAAAAATGGAAAAGAAGGGAATCCGGTCGGAGCGTCTCCAGCTTGCCTGGATCAGCGCGGCAGAAGGTGTCCGGTTTGCCAGGGTGATGAATGAGATGGAGGAGCTTCGCCGAACAGTGACCCGGGATGAGATCGAGGAAACCGTCAGACTGCTGAAAGGCAAAGAGGATCATGAGAATACGGATGGATGACCGGTCTTCATCGGAGAAAGACCTTGACTTTTCTTCAATTCATTCTTTATATGCTTGCCTGAAACCCTGTTTGATGATTGTGTGAGGCTTATGCTATCCGATATCGAACGAAAAGTGATTGCCCTGATCCAGGGAGATCTTCCGGTGACGGAAAAGCCCTATCTGGAAATTGCAGAAAAGCTGGGGATAGGTGAGGATGAAGTTCTCCGCATCCTGATAAAACTGTCTGATCAGGGAGTGATGAGACGCTTTGGCGCCACACTACGGCATCAGAAATCAGGATACAAGGCCAATGCCATGGTGGCTTGGCAGGTGGATGAAGTACGGATTGAGGAAGTGGGGAATATCATGTCCTCTTTTCAGGAGGTGTCTCACTGCTATCGCCGGAATCCGGCCGGGGACTGGCCGTATAACCTGTATACCATGATTCATGCAAAGGACAGAAAGACATGCCGGGATACGGCAAGGAAGATGGCGGAAAAGGCGTCCGTGAAAAACTACACGTTGCTGTTCAGCAAACGGGAGTTGAAAAAAACCTCCATGAACTATTTTTCTACAGTATGATTTTAACTTTATTCAGGAATGTCGATCTCCGATCGTGCCGGTGAAAAAACCTCATATTCTCTGTATTAATCCATGGATCCATGACTTTGCTGCCTATGATGTCTGGGCCAAACCCCTGGGCCTTCTCCTTCTGGCGGCAATCCTAAGGGAACAGGGATATTTCGTTTCCTATCTGGATTGTCTGGATCGATTTCATCCCGGAAGTCCTCAGCGGCAGGACCCTTATGCCCGGAACGGCAGAGGGCCCTACTTAAAAACACACATCCGGAAGCCTCCCGGCCTGGAGGATATCCCCCGGAATTACAGTTGTTATGGCATCATGGAGTCCTGGTTCCGGGAGGATCTGAAGGCCCTGAAAAAACCGGATCTGATACTGATTACTTCTTTGATGACCTACTGGTATCCGGGAGTTCAGCAAACGATTCGGGTCATCCGGGATGTATTCCCCGGAGTTCCTGTGATTCTCGGAGGAATATACGCGACCCTTTGCCGGCAGCATGCAGAAGCTACCTCCGGTGCCGACAGGGTTGTCACAGGCAGTTGTGACCGGGAAATTATTGCGATCATTGAAAAGGAAACCGGAGGAGGTTCCCGTCCGGTTCATCCAGCCCGGAATATGGATGAGTTGCCATTTCCTGCTTTGGACTTACAGCATACGGTTTCGTACATTCCGATTTTAACCTCCAGGGGTTGTCCATTCTCCTGCTCCTACTGCGCTTCGGGATATCTTTCAAAACAATTTGTCCGAAGAAGTCCGGCGCGGGTTGTGGATGAAATTTTGTATTGGCATCAAAAATATCGGGTCAGGGATTTTGTTTTTTATGATGATGCTTTGCTGATCGATGCGGAAAACCATGCGTTGCCGATTCTGGAAGCGATCGTGCAGGCAGATCTGGATATCCGGTTCCATACCCCCAATGCACTTCATATCCGCGAGATTTCAGATGAAATCGTCTGTCTTCTGTATCAGGCAGGATTTGTAACAATCCGTCTTGGGCTGGAAACCACATCTTTTGAGGAGCGGAAATCCCTTGATCAGAAGTTCACGGAGAAGGAGTTTCACCGGGCGGTCTTATCCTTGCAGCAGGCGGGATTTGAAAAAGCCCGGATCGGCGCATATCTGCTGGTCGGCCTTCCGGGACAGTCTGTCCGGGATATCGAACAGTCCATACAGGTTGTGAAACAAAATCATATCCAGCCGGTTCTCGCTTATTTTACACCCATTCCCCACACAAAGATCTGGAGCCGGGCGGTTGAATCTTCACGATATGATATCGAGTCGGACCCGATATTCACAAACAATGCGATACTTCCCTGTATGGATCATTTTTCCTGGGATACCTTGACACGGCTCAAGAATCTGGCATCCGGATCGTGAGAATATGCCGGAAAATAAAAATCGTATTCGATAATATAAAACAATGTTTAGCGTATTGACATGCAAGCCGGCCTCTGTTATGGGATCATCAAAGCCGGTTTGATAATAGCAATTTTAACATTTCATTCGATTGTTTTCATATTCTGTCAGGGCTATTTCAAAAGATTACGAAAATCAAATTGAAAAACATATCAAAGGGGGGGACAATATATGAACGATTTTTTGCACAAGCTGCGAAATGGTAATGGCTACCGAAACAGCAACAACGACACACGATTCAATAAGAAGAGACGTCAGAATGACAATGGCCAGGGAGTCGTATATGATCGAAGGGTTCCCAAGGAGGAGTCCAGACGGAAAAATCCCAATCTGCCGTTGCAGACGGAGCAGGGGCCTGTACAGCCCGTGGAAGAAGCGTTATATGTGATCAAAGACCTTCTTATGGAGATTTCGGGAAAGCAGGAAAGATTGGCATTGGCAGAAGAGAGAAAAGCCGGTGCACTCGAAGCGATTGTCGGGCAGTTGCAGAGCGAAAAAGGGATTTCCCTGAATCTGGCAGGTGAAATGGCGGGTGGTCGTAATATTCTGATGAGAGAAAAAAGGAAAAGAAGAGCCAAGAAATTTGAAGATCCGGATCGAAAGAGAGTCATGCAGATTATTGCCTCTATGCGTAAGGACAATGAAACCTATCAGGATATTGCGGACAGATTGGAAAAAGAGGATCTCAAGACATTCTCCGGAAGGGGAAAATGGCATGCACAAACCGTACATCGTTTGTGCCAGGATTAACACATCGATTGCTACTCCCCCTTGATCGGATTGATTTTTTTGGATAAGAACTGCTCCCACTCCATGGGGAGCAGTTCTTTTTTCTGGGTATTGCAATCCTTGCAGCAGGGAATTACGTTTCCTTTGACAGACTTTCCACCCCTTGCGATCGGGACAATATGGTCCATGGTCAAATCACCAGGTGAGGTCGGCTTGTTGCAGTATCCGCAAACTCCTTTGTCGCATCTTCTTTTCCACCATTGAGAATTACGCAATTCACGGGCTTTCTGCTTTTCTTTTTTTAAGTCGTTGTCTTCAAGGTGGATGGCGAATGGGTCGTGCAATGAGGTTTTCCGGCTCACGGTATCAATCTCCGGGTTTGGGCCACACCAGTGAACGAAGCCAGCCGAAAAATGTGTTGCCCTGAAGCATCTTCCGGTCCAGTTCATCAATCTCTTTATTGATTCCGGACGGGTTTAAGAACCAGTCACTCCGTCTGGTAAATTTCTTTGTTGTGTCAAGTTGTTTAATTGGTTTCGCAGGGTTTCCGGCAACCACTGTATCGGGTTCAACATCGTTTACAACAACAGACCCCGCACCGACAATGCTGTTTTTTCCAATGGTGACACCTTTGCAGACTGTTGCCCGGTCTCCGATCCAGACATTGTCTTCCAGTATCACAGGCGCGGTAGATCCGGCGGCTGTCCGATCGTAAATATCATGCCAGTCCGCATCGGTGATATACACACCGGCAGCAAGCATGCAGTTGTCACCGATCCGGATTTCATTCGCCGAACTGATCCGGACACCCGGGCAGATCAGACAATAATCCCCGATTGTAATCCCGGATATATCTTTTTTCTCCGCCCAGATGGACAGCCTGACTTTATGATCCGCCGAACAGATGATATTGGCATAGTCACCGATCCGGATCGGACTTCCGAAAATAACCGCATTCCAGGGTTGAAATATTGTCAGTTCCGTTCCCAGATGTTCCAATTGCGGCCTGAGGAACCAGTTTGCATAAAAATTTTCAAATCCCAGATAGGCCTTTTTCAGGTAGTACGGACGATGGTCTCTGATCACAATAGATTGCCTTCTCAAACAAAGCGGGAGTATTCTGATTCCTCCCAGAACCTGTGGCTGAAAAGACGGCTTGCCGGTGTGAGCTCATAGAGTGCATCGGCTGCCATCAGTGCGACACCGTTGGTCCAGGACATTTTATCCTCGGGCCAGATGATCATATTGGGAAAGGTAAACCCGCACCAGCAGGAGCCATCGTCATAACATCGATCCTGAATCCAACTGAAAATAATTTTTGCCAGAGGGTAATTGCCCATGGCAGCCAGGGTAAGCACAAACTCAGACGTTTCTGCGATCGTGATCCATGGCTCATCAGACACACACCGGATTCCCAGACCATCGACCACGAATTTTTTCCAATATTTATCGATTCGTTTATGGGCGTTTTCTCCGGACAGGGCACCGGAGAGAATCGGATAAAACCAGTCCATTGAAAATCGGGATTTGGTAACATTGAAAAGGTGAGGATGGTATTTTATTGCATATAAAAGTTTTTCTTTGGCAATTTTCCAGCCAGGTTCATGCTGATCCAGGATTGCGGCAATGACGAGTGCGCATTTTAAACTCATATAAATGGAGCTGGAACCGGTCAGAAGACTCATATGATCGACAACACCCTGGGGACTTTCCGCCCAGTAAATGGCTCCGGTCGGTGCCTGGAGTGAGATTGAAAAATCGATGGCCGCTTTTATGGCAGGCCAGAGGGATCGGAGATAATCAATATCCCCGGTAACCAGATAATGATGAAAGGCCCCTACGGCAATATAGGATGTCATATTGGTATCCAGGGTTTTATCATTTGGGACACCCTGCTGATAGGAAGAGTACCATACTCCGCGATCAAGCTGGTTTTTCAACATCCATGTGAATCCCTTTCTGGCTTCTTCAATATGTCCTCCAATGGTTAATCCCATGATGGATTCAACATGATCCCAGGGATCGGTATGTCCATTTTTGCTCCACGGTATTTCACCTGTTTCCAGTTGAATTCTGGCGATGATCGCAGCAACAGATTCGATGTTCAACAAGAGTCGTTCCTGGCTGCTGGAAATTTTGAAATTCATTATGGTTACCTTTCCAAATGGTTACACAAGATCAAACATTTTCAGATTTATATTCCCAAGTCTGCTGAAATTGGTGAGGAAGACTTACCAAAAATATAAATAATTTTCAAGAAGATTACGTGCCCAATTGTTTCGTATGAAAATATTTTCAGGGGATACAACGGCATGTCTGGATGATAAAAAGGGATAAATGATTTTGAAGTGCTTTTGCATACCGGCAAAAGACAGATGGATTGCGGGTCTGTGCAGAGGGAGGAGTGATTTTATCCTCCCTCTGCATGGCTATCAATGGGGCTGATTCAACCTATCCATTGGCTTTCTCAAATGTCTTCATGAAATCGATAAGAGCAGGTAC
>CAMBQS010000092.1 GCA_945870015.1 Desulfocicer vacuolatum DSM 3385 | reverse complement strand
AAGGCAGAGATTACCGGGCAGCCCGCGGGAGGTGGAGATGCTGTTTCCGCGGAGAAAAGCATTACCGTTCCTGTCCCTATGGTTTATCTTGCAGTTCAGTTCAAACCGGTTGAGAGATTTGCAGTTGAAGCAGAGGCACGGGGGCTTTCAGTTGGGGATAATAAAATATTCAGCGTTATCGGCCGGGCAAAGGCAACCGTTTTCGGTCCGGCCTTTGTTGCCGGTGGATACCGGTATGATGCCGTGGATATTGATGAAGAGGATGTGCTGGTGGACGTGTCTTTCAGCGGACCTTTTCTGGAAGCCGGGGTGACATTTTAGCCTGGATTGTGTACCTTTGTCCGATAGGGCGATTTCAGCAGATTAAGCAAACAGGAAACGGGAAGGGTATGGTTGTTCATCAGATCAAGGTCGGGAAAATGGCTGTATTTTGTTATCTGATCGGGGATGAGGATTCCAGAACCTGTGCCGTGGTTGATCCGGCATTTGAAACAGATAAAGTGTTGATGAAGGCAGAGAAAGAGGGATATCAGATAACCCATGTAATCAATACCCATGGCCATTCGGATCACACTTCCGGGAATGCGGATATCATTCATCACACTCGTGCGGCCTTGCTCATCCATAAATCGGATTCTGGAAGGTTGACGAAAGTGCTGCACAAGGCTTTTTCAAGGATTTTAGGGGGTAAGGGATCTCCACAAGCAGACAGATTGCTTGAGCATGGAGAAGTGGTGGAAATCGGAAGCACGGCTCTTACGGTAATCCATACTCCAGGGCATACGCCCGGATCTATCTGCCTGTATTCACCCGGGCATATTTTCACAGGAGATACACTTTTTGTAGGCGGAACTGGAAGGACAGACCTTCCAGGAGGATCTCATCATCAACTGGTCTGTTCGATCCGGAAGAATATTTATTCCCTGCCGGGTGATACCATCATTTGGCCGGGGCATGACTATGGATCTTCACCGACATCAACGATTTTATATGAACAAAGAACAAATCCATACACCTGATTCTCCGGAATCAGGTCTATTTGGGTCCTGGTATGTTATACGTCGTGCATGAA
Organism: Desulfocicer vacuolatum DSM 3385; assembly: GCA_945870015.1. Classification (GTDB taxonomy): domain Bacteria; phylum Desulfobacterota; class Desulfobacteria; order Desulfobacterales; family SURF-7; genus QZKS01. The sequence continues at coordinate 9,028 of CAMBQS010000092.1, read as the reverse complement.
CCGCTTGAGCAGGTTCTTGTTTGAGCATGGGTGCTTTTTTCCGGTGAACCGCCCCCGCCGGGCATGCTGTAATTTGTCGAGCTGAGTACACGTTCAAAATTTTCAGACCCGCATTTGGGGCACTGCAGGTTGCTTTTTTCATCATTTCCCATCACGAGCAGTTCAAAAAAATCTTCACATTTCAAACATTTGAATTCATAAATCGGCATACCTTTCAACCTCCATAAAAAACAGTCCGGACTGCATTAATAAACCACTATGTGCATTATAAATCGATTGTCAAGATTCCTTGATTTTACCGAGTTGCCCACAGGCAGCCATCACATCCTGGCCTTTTGGATTTCGTTTGCGAACAAAAACCCCGCATTCAGCCAGCCAGTTGCAGAATTGCAGTACCTTTTCTTCCGAGGGGGATTCAAAAGGTGATGCCGAACGAGGATTGTAAGGAATGATATTTATTTTAGACGGTATTGGCTTTACATATTCCGCCAGTTCAATCGCATCTTCAAATGTATCATTTATATTTTGAATCAGAATATAGGTGATAAAAAAAGTTTCTTTTTCAGAAAAAGAGTAATCAATGAGTGCATGTTGAAGGTTCCTCATAGAGGAGATTCTTTGAGACGGCATGATCCGGGCTCGAACATGGTCATTTGAGGCATTCAAAGATATTGATAATCTGAGTCTTTTCATTCCCAGGCTTGCCAGTTTCTGGATGGCGGATATTTCCCCGACAGTTGAAATCGTGATATACCGGAGGGCCACATTAAATCCCCTCTGGTCATTCAATACACGGACAGCCTGAATCACATTGTCAAAGTTGTCAAACGGTTCTCCCATGCCCATAAAAACAACATTTCGGGCCGTGAGGTTCAGTTTGAATTTTGCAGAATATACCTGCCCGATAATTTCTTCTGTTGTGAGGTTCCGGGAAAAACCCATCTGCCCGGTCTGACAGAATTTACAGCCGAATCTGCACCCTACCTGGGAAGAAACACAGATGGTGTTATGGGTGGCCATGGGTATGACAACCGATTCGATTTCGTGTCCATCCTGTAAACGGGTAATAAATTTGGTTGTTCCATTTTCTTTTTTTGTCTCAATCAGTTCTCCTGCATTGATTTCAAGATCCGATGTGATGACACGGGCGAAATTCCGGGAATTTGAAAAATCGGCTGTATTTTTGAGGTCTTGGATTCCGTTTTGAAATACTTCACGATAGACGGCACGGGCATGGTAGATCCCTTTCCCATATCGGGCATGAAGCACTTTTCGGAGTTCGTCAAATGTGAGTTCAAGAATTTTCAAACCGGAACTCATTATGGCCAGGTTGTTACCGGAAAGTCTGCAACATGAATATTATTCACAACCGATGTCACGCCGGTCACGGTTTCCGCATGTGCGCATGCAGCCTCTTTTTCAGGATGTGTTGCAATGTACCCTGAAAGGGTAACAACGCCCTCCGGAGTGGATTCCACTTTTAAAAAGCTGGAATCCGGCATCCGTTTTTGGAGGATCGCCTCCACCAGGGATGTAAGTGCCAGTGCCCGATAGGTATCTTTCAATTCAGTCGAAAGGGGAAAATTTTTCGAAATAAATTCAGCTCTTCTGATCAAAATATCTACCGCGGAATCAATATTGAATTTTTTGGTGTTGATAATAATATCATACCAATCCGGCTCTGTTGCATCTTTTTCAAAAAGATATCGAATAAAGCGGTTACGCTCACGATCCAACTGCATGATCATCTCTTCAGCAATGCGAGAGTCCATATTTTGCCGGGTTTTGAATATGGAAACCCGAAAATCAAGGGGCGCAATGATTCGGGCATTCAGCACATTTTCACGGTCCGTAAGGAGGAATTGCCCGCCACGGCCTTTCAGAACAACATTGTCTTTGCTGATTGCATCATAAACAATCGTCGAGATCAGATTTACATAGATGGCCTGGTGGTGGAAGATTCTTTGAAAAAATCCAGGCTGGCTTTCCGTTTCCAATGAATTCATTTCAAGGGAAAAGTCATCTGGAAGAGCAATGATGCGGTCGTGAATCATCTCTTTGTCGATTAAGGTATATCCCAGGCGCTCTGCGGTGATTTCGGCAATTTCATCACCCAGGCTGCCGACCTGGCGCGAGATGGTCAGGATTGCCATAACAGCCTCCTTTTTTCAAAGGGTTGTTTAAAATTCGTTCGTTATTCGTTCCCATATCCGGATTGTTATCCATTTTCCGGAATCAGTCTATCATTTTTATGGGAATTCCTCAATAATCGTGGATTGAACCGCATACCGATGATATTATCGGCTATCTGGCATTGTTTTGCTTATTTAAGTATTTTTTATTAATACGGCAAGTTCAGCTATTTTTCAAGCCTATCGTAGAAAACAAAAAAGGGGCAATGCAACCCCAGGCATTGCCCTTTTTTGACAGACTTCCAAAGGCGCCGTTATTGAAAGATGCACGCACACCCGAGAAACCTGTTCTTTAGCTACCATTGACTTTTGGAATCAAACCGAAGGAGGGCTCACCATCGCTTGGCTTGAATCGTTTTTTCGTATCAGCCTTGGTAGCACTGTTTTGCTTTTATAGTAAAGCAGTATATGTGCCAGAAGGAGAGAAGTAGTAGTAAATTTTTAAATCCTTTGATCACTGCCGGTTGTGAGGATAGGAAGGAAGAAGTTTTTTTGAATATTGTTACATTGGTTGCCCAGCTTGTGAAAAGAAATACTTTTTTTAAGATCGTTATTTTCATAAACCACAAAAGCCATGATTGCTGATTTTATCCGGAAAGATATCGTCATGAATGAGATGCCCTGCTTTTTTACTCCAGATCCTTGAAATCTTTCAGGTGAATGATTTTTTCATCTTTCCTGAGAGATGCCTGTTTTTTTTCCCAGACTCCTCTTGCTTTTGCTTTTTTCAGGTCATTCACAACGGATTGGATTTCTGATTTGTTTTTGATCATGGTTTCAATTTTTTGATTCAAATGAGTCCATGAATCTTCCAACTCATCGGTTTGAAGAGTAAATTCTCCTAAAAAAGAGAGGAGTTTTCCCAGGTGCGCCAGCAGCCCAAAATGAACGGTTTCCTGGAGATAATAGGGACAGTGACACCATAAGCTGATTCCTTTGATTCCTCTTTCAGAGATGTTTTCTTGCAGGACAGCATGAATTGCAGTAGGGCCTTGATAGTAGATAAGATTGATTCCTTTTTCGGCAAACTTTGAAATCAGGTTCCTGTCTGATAAGATTCCCGATATAACCATGTCTGTATGAAGCACATTGTCGAACATGCTTCCGAGGCTGATAATCATATCAATTCTCAACAAGTCGCAAAGAGAAAAAAGTTCTTCCCTGAAAAGTTTCCATCGGAGGTTGGGTTCATCCGCTTCCAGAATAACCAGGTCGCGTTCGCCTGGAGCGGTTTTGACAGCATAAAATGTTCCGCTTGGCATCGTGAGTTTCTTCAGCCTTCCGAGTTCTATTTGCACAACGGGTCTTGCAGCATCATAGCGATAAAAAAGATCCGGGTCGATTTCTGCAAATTTCCGCCCATTGAGTTTTTGGGTCAGGTATACAACCATGCCTTTTGAAATGTTCATGGCATTTCCCCATCCGTCAAAACCAATAATCATGAGGGGATGTTCCAGTTCCGGGAGGTGGTGGATATGAATTCCTTTTTCTGACATTGCTTCACTTTCTTTAAGGTAATCCGTCAACGCTGAACAGAATCAGTTTCTGATCAGACGGTTTGTAAACTCCTGTATTTTTTTTGGCCAGGATTTCCAGAATACAACCGTTAAATAGAGATCGCCGGGAGGACCGCCTGCAGATCCTGTTTTTCCCATGCCAGCGAGTCTGATCCGTTGTCCTTCCTTTATACCCTTTGGAATTTTGATAACCAGCTTTTTTGATTGTTTTTTCAGAAAATATGCATAGGGCCCGCCTTGTGCTGCCTGGGAAGGAGTCAAATGGATGTTTTCTGTTATGTCGTTTCCATGGACTGGTAATTCCATGCCGCCCAGTTTTTCGATCGCAAGCCTGACAACCTTGTTTGTTATATTTTGAAAGGTCGATTTTTTGGAACCTGCCTGCTGGTTGCCGAACAGATTGGAGAAAACAAACCCGGCCGCGAAAATACCAGGTTTTCTGAATTCAAAGGTTTTATAGCCTTTTCCATAAACATCATTAAAAACCTCATCCACACCTCTGAACCCGAATGCTTTTGCCATTTCATCAAAGATGTTGTTGATATCGGATCCGGAAAAGATATCCTGGTCTGAATACCCATTCCTGAATTTTCCATATGCTGAATCACCGAATCTGGATTTGAGTGAATCATATGCCTGTCTCTTTTTCGGATCGGAAAGTACTGCATATGCCTCATTGATCTGTTTCATTTTTTCGGTGGCTTCCGGGTTGTCTTTATTCCGGTCCGGATGATACTGAAACGCCAGCTCCCGGAATGCATTTTTCAACTGCTTTGAATCTGCATCCTGATGGACACCTAAAACCATATAGTAATCAATTTCAGCCATTTTTTTCCTGCATAAGATGTTTTATTCATCCTGAAAAACAGTGATCTTTCAGAAAATTTGCTTTACCGAACAGGGTAACACAATCTGAAATTTTCGGAAAGAGCAACCTGCCACCTGTTTCAAGGGAATGATTTTCATTGAATCTGAGTTACGGAAATTTTTCCGGTTGTCAGGTTTTGGAGTGACCACAGAAACCACTGATAGTGGAAAATACTTGACTTGATGTTTAAATATATATAATTAAACATACGGTTTTTGGTTCAAAGACTAGGTTAAAAAAATTACAGGCGCGTAGCTCAGTGGGTAGAGCGCTACCTCGACACGGTAGAAGTCGTTGGTTCAAACCCAATCGCGCCTACCAAAAAATTCAAGGGGTTGCAGTTATAGACTGTAACCCCTTTTTGTTTTTACATCAAAGAATTGCGGCAAGGCTTTCCCAATTGTATTCCTTAAATTTTACAGCATCTTATCCCCACTGGCCGACTTCATCTTTATCTAAAGTTTATCTAAAGTTTATCTAAAGTTTATCTTGACCGAACCCATTTAGGATATCGGTTAGTGCCTTGATTTAATATGGTTTTATCTTTTTTTGACATGGCATAAATCAGATTACGAATCTTGTTCTTTCTTTGCTTTTCATCTAAAACGCCCGGCAGAATATCCAATAATAGATTGTCGATATCTTCTTTCGAGGCCTGTTTACATTTATCCAAATACTCAAGGATCAGTGTTTTGAAATGATCATCTTTTAACCCCCGGGTTTTGATATACTCGGCTTGCATGTTCGTTTTTTCAGCAACATCAAAAGAGATGTGATAATTCGGTTTTCTTCCTTCTATGAGTCTTTTCCTTTTAAGCCGTTTACTCTCAGAGTCAGTCAACACTTTCTTTTTCTGGACCTTGTCGAGCGCAATGATATCATCAAGATCCAAATCCCATTTTTTTGCCAGCACTCTTGCAAAATCCAAGTCGAGAACCTTGCCGATAATCGTTACTTTAACCCTTTCCCTGGACAGTTCATACTCAGGCATAGGAAAAAACCTGGCTCTCTGATAATTGAACATCTTTTTAATGCCACCGCCAGCCGTATCAACCATCTTCAAATTAAACATGGCGGTAGCTAAAAATTTGTTTCGATAGTGCTCTTCGGGTGCATCCTCCCTGACGACTCTTTCGACAGATCCGGGAATGAAGCTGCCAAGATTTGTAAAGACCAACTGATCATCCATTTCAACAACATTAATACGGCCTCCCTTGGTATAATCCTGATGGGCAATGCAGTTGTTTATGGCCTCACGAATAATAAAGGGTTCGTACTGATCAACTTCATCGGGGAAAAGAGTGCCGTCTTTCATGTAGCGATATTTCAGATTACGGATTTTTGAATATATTTTGTCGACTGCCAACAACAATGGACAACTTTCGATATGATAATCCTTCTCATTTCCTTTGGCATCTTTAAGCACCCACCGTATTTTTGCTTCAGCATGGCCTAAAAAATGTTCTGATTCCGCCCTCCCCAGCAATATTATTGCAGTACGGGTAATTTTCCCCTTTATGATCAACTTTGCTTTGTTGAGAAAGGTCAAATCATCCCATGAATCAACATCGCGCGACTGTCCGGGAAATTTATCCTTGTAGTTCTTCCGTGCTTTTTCGATTGCCGACGGATCAAGATCATTTATGGCTGCATCGCGCACGATAATCGCACTCCAGTCCTCAGTCATCGACTGTGCTCGAATCCGTTCTATCTCCTCCAGGTTCAAAGGCGATAATTCTTCGCCGTCCCGGCCGTAGTAGTGGCCTTCAAATGCAATGGGTATTCCTTTGGGGGCTGACGGTATCTGAAGCATGAGTACCCGTCCCTCTGATAGAAGTAATTCATAAATTTCGATGAAAGTAACCCGGTTTGTTGTTTTTCCGGCTATTTCTCCTTTAAGGCTATCAAGGTCTTTACGCTCTGATCGAAACCGGCTTCCGACGATTGACCTTCCTCGATCCTTAATCCCGAAAATCAGCCAGGCATGTGGATTGCCTTTAAGATTGGCTTCATTCGACAACGCAGAGAAATATTTACCCAGCTTGCGGAAATCATAACCGTTCTTAGCCTCTTTAAATTCAAAGATTTCTGTCTCAGCCGGTAATGCGCGAAGTTTGTTAAGCGTATGTATCAATTCATCTTTTGTCATAACGTTTTATTTATATCCATTTTAGTTTTCTAAAGAAACTAAAATTTTCGTTTTTTCTAATATTTTTAAAATCCTTTATGGAGGCTAAAAATTATACAAAACTATGGTACAGATTCCGGAATTTAGGAACGCTATAAAAAGAGTTGTCTGACACTCTAAAAAGGGGTTTTTGGATACCATAAAAAGTATCACCCCCCGGTCGCTCACATTATCCAGGGGAATAGACAGCGATATGTGATAATCTCTTATTTCAATAAGGAACCAATAAGGAACCTTTCCGGTCATTTTCCCTGGATGATAATTTTCATTTCTGCCGGCCTACTCCGCGCAACATACTCGACCTATCCCCCTACCACAAAACCCAGCAACATGGGTTCAAATTTTCTTGGGATCATCAATAATAAAATCAAGATTTTGTAAGGGGGCCGGGGGGTTCTTTTTTTATTTGGGAAAATCATTTTCCAACCGTCAGCCTGTAAACAGATAAAAATCAGGTGACATTTTATTTTGGAAAAGGATACCTTCGAAGGGTGAAAATTGGATTTTCCGGATTTAGGTACGGTTGGAAAGAATCACCAGTTTTAAAAAATTTGGAATTTTTGATCATCTGGAAGTATGACAGAAAATCCGATTTCCCCAGATGCATTCGTTCAAAAAATTAAATCACCTGAAAACCGAAATCGAATTTATCCTCTCTATGCCGAATTATTTTTTAACCACATTCGGCATACGGGAAATCACAGATTCATTCAGAGGGTGAATTTCTTTGATCTGAAAATGAGATCTCAGTTGGCAAAATGGTCACTACGGCAGGTGGGAATATCTTGTGCGTTTGGTTCCATGTTTCCGGTTTTGAGTAATGTTGTTCAGAAAGGATAATACATCATCGGTAATGATGTTATCCATTTCCCAGTCTACAAAGATTTCGATGAATTTGGATAGGGTGGAATCATAAGCCCGTATATGAGAAATACTGGACCATTTTAATTCTGCCTTTACTGTACGTAATCTATATCTTTACATTTGAGCGCTTGAAAAGATAGATCAGGGGAACTGAGTGACACTCTGTCCCCCTGATTTTAATCCTAACGAATTGATTTATTTTTTCAAATTTTCCGTCTGGTCACTACGCCGGTACCTAAAAGTCCAGCACCTAAGAGAAGTATAGTTGCAGGTTCGGGAACAGGTGCTGCACCAGTTTCACCATAGTGGCTAAAAGCGTCAATATTCTTAATTTCCCACCCAGCGGCAAGTAAACCCGAGTCGGATAAACTAATCACCGCCCAATCTCTTTCTTCAGAGTTTGTCCATGCAGTCCACGCCACATATTCCGTATTAGGATCATCTGTGTTGCCTCCGTTGCCCCATTTGATAAGGAAAAAATCGGGTTCGCCATTCAGCGCAAATGCATAGCCATCGGTAGTATCATTGACATTATAGATAGAGATTTCGTCATAACCATCATCATACTGAGTGTAAGTAAGAGTTGTATCGCCTGTTACATATTGCATCCATGTCAACTCTAAGGCTTCACTACTACTACCGAGGTTATTGGTTCCCGCTAAAAAAGTATCCCATGCACCTACGTCGGTGTTTGAGCCATCATTTATTGAAAGACCCCAAACAGTGCTGGCTAAAAACACCACACTGAGGAGTGCGAAAGTTAGTAAAATCGTTTTTTTCATAAATTGTCCCCCTTTACTTTTCTCAAAATGTTTTTAATCAATAATTCCTGACAAGCAATGTGAGCCAAGTTGAATTTGATTAGCTAATAAAACTGACATCACAGGTTTGGCTTTATTCACTCAAATTTAATGCCAAAATAATAAAAAATATTTTCGTTAATATATCAGTATCTTAGTTGTTTTATAAAAATTAGTATTGAGAAATAAATGTTATATAAATGATGACATATGTGAAATTATTTTCACAGTGGGTATAAACTCACTTATCCACACTGGAGCTACATCAACTCTATGGGAAATGAATTTCTGTGTTCTGAAATTCAGATCACTACGGATATTTTTCCCCTATTGTTATTTCCTCACCGATCAAAACCGAAATAAAAATGACTGCATCTGTGATTTCCCATTGGAATATTTTTTACGAACAGAATTATTTTTCGAGGTTGAAAATTTCAATAGAAAACCGGTTTTGATTTTCTTTTTGTACAACAGATGAAATTTGGAATTTTTTTATCGGTGATAGATCGTTGAAACCACCAAAAATACTCTGCTCAAGAGATTTTCATAAAAAGTACAGTTTCTCTGGATGAATCCAAATTTATTTCTTGTTGAAATCT
>CAMBQS010000091.1 GCA_945870015.1 Desulfocicer vacuolatum DSM 3385 | reverse complement strand
TTCTGACCAGCAAGGAGCTGGCGGAAATGGCCTCGGCAATGGGGTCTGGTCTGCCTGTCAGCCTGCGGGCGGTAACCGATCAAACAGCCATTGACTGGTCCGGCCATCAGGCTGAGATGAATGAGGTCGCCTATTTGCAGTTCACGTCAGGCTCCACCGGTCATCCCAAAGGTGTCGCTATTCAACATTCCAACATCGTGTCGAATCTCCGCGTGATGGGGCAGATGCTGCGAATCAAATCGACAAGTCCGGCAATTGTATGGGCACCCCATTACCACGATTTGTGCCTGGTCGGGCATGTGCTGGGTCCGGCGTATTACGGGTATGAGTCCACGTTGATGTCTCCCCTGGATTTTCTTCAGAAACCGGTAAGATGGCTGCGTGCGATCAGTCACTACAAGATCGCCAACACCGCCTGCCCGAACTTTGGCTACGAATACTCGGTGCGGCGGATCAAACCCGAAGAATGTGAAGGCCTTGACCTGAGCCATTGGATCGTGGCCGGAAACGGAGGAGAGCCGGTGCATTCGCATACGATGAAAACATTTATCCAGAAGTTCGCGCCGTACGGATTTCGGCCTCAGACTTTCATGCCCTGCTACGGAATGGCTGAATCCGTGCTCTTCGTGGCCGGACTGAAGCCTTTAACCGAACCTCCCAGGGTGCTTAGGCTAAGCACAGCAGACCTGGAGAACCACACCGTCCGCGTCCTGGCCGAAAACGAATCCGGCGAGCGCAATGTCGTAAGCTGCGGAAAACCCGGATACGATCACCAGGTGATTGCTGTGGACCCCATCACGCTGACCCGGTTACATCCCAACCAAATCGGTGAGCTGTGGGTGCAGGGTCCCAGTGTACCGAACGAGTACTGGGGGCTGCCGGATGAATCCGCAGCCACATTCGGAGCAAGACTGGCTGATACAGACGAAGGGCCTTTTCTTCGCACCGGAGACCTCGGTTTTATAGCGGATGGCGAGGTATATGTGACCGGCCGCTTGAAAGACCTGATCATCATTGCCGGACGAAACCACTACCCGAGCGACATCGAATTCACGGTACAGCAATCCGGTGCCCCGGTTCGTGCAGGAGCCTGCGTTGCCTTCACCGTGATTACCAACGGTGTCGAAGATCTTGTCATTGTCGCAGAGGCGGATGATCGAAAAATTCCTGCTGATACAAAGCCCGACGGATCAGGTGCGGATTCTGCGGTATCGATTGATGAATTCTGGTCTTCGGCTGTCAAGATGATCCAGGGCGCCGTTTCGAGCGGGCACGGTCTGTCGGTGCGATCCGTGGTGTTCGTTGCGCCCCGGAGCCTTGAAAAAACCTCCAGCGGAAAACCGCGGCGGCAATATTACCAGAAGCTCTTCCTCAAAGGAGAACTTGCTGTACTCTATGAGAAACGGTCGCCTCAGAGCATCTGACCCGGCATCCTTATTCCTTTCTCATGGATTTATACATATTGATCAGATGATTTGTCGACGGATCATGGGAGTTGATCTGTTTGTCATTTTCCAGTTCAGGCAATATCCTGTTTGCAAGCTGTTTTCCCAGTTCAACTCCCCACTGATCAAAACTGAAGACATTCCAGATAATGCCCTGGACAAAAATTTTATGCTCATACATGGCAATCAGGCTGCCAAGTATTTCCGGGGTCAGTTTTTTGTATAATATGGAGTTGGTGGGCCTGTTTCCTTTAAAAATCTTGTAGGGTGTGATTCTGGATATCTCATCTTCTGCAAGACCGCCAGCCTGCAACTCTTTCCGGACTTCTGTTTCTGACTTTCCATTCATCAACGCCTCTGTCTGTGCAAAAAAATTGGATAGCAGCATATGATGATGATCGGGCAGATTGTTCAGCGGCAGTGCCGGGGCCAGAAAATCGGCGGGAATCAGTTTTGTTCCCTGATGAATCAACTGGTAAAAAGCATGCTGTCCATTCGTTCCCGGCTCTCCCCAGATAATCGGTCCGGTCTGATAGGAGATCTCCCTTCCCTGCCGGTCCACATTCTTGCCGTTGCTCTCCATGTTCCCCTGTTGCAGATAGGCAGGCAGTCTGTGCAGATACTGATCATAAGGCAGGACAGCTTCGGTTGCCGCCTTAAAAAAATTGTTGTACCAGATACCGATCAAGGCAAGAATAACCGGAATATTCTGCCGGAACGGTTCGTTCCTGAAATGATTATCCATGTGATGGGCACCGGTCAGCAGTTTGACAAAATTCTCATATCCTGCATAGCAGGCAATGGACAACCCAATGGCTGACCATAAGGAATACCGTCCGCCTACAAAATCCCAGAACCGGAACATATTGGCAGGATCAATTCCAAACTTGATCACCTTCTCCGAATTGGTCGAAATGGCGACAAAATGTTTTGCAATAGAGGCCTCATCCCGGGATTTTTCCAGAAACCACTTTTTGGCTGTTTCCGCATTGGTGATGGTTTCCTGGGTTGTAAATGTTTTTGAGGCAATAATGAAAAGCGTGGTTTCCGGATCGATCTTTTTCAAGGTTTCTGCGATATGGGTCCCGTCAATATTGGAAACAAAATGAACGGAAAGCTTCTTATCATCTGCATAAAATTTCAAAGCCTCGGTCACCATGACCGGCCCCAGGTCCGATCCGCCGATTCCGATATTCACGATATCGGTAAGCGGTTTGCCGGTATATCCTTTCCAGTTGCCGGACCGGACCTGTTCCGAAAACTGTTTCATCTGCTCAAGAACGGCATTCACATCCGGCATCACATCCTGATTGTCGGACAAAACCGCCCGGCTGGTCCGATTCCGGAGAGCAATGTGTAAAACCGCCCTGTTTTCGGTTTCGTTGATTTTTTCACCGGTAAACATTTTCTCAATCGCATCCTTCAGATCCACTTCTTCCGCCAGTGACCTCAGAAGATTCATGGTTTCATCGGTAATCATATTCTTTGAATAATCCAGAAAAATATCCTGAAACCGGATCGAATACCGGTCTGCCCGGCCCGGATCTTGTAAAAACAGATCTTTCAAATGAACAGAGGAGATCTGATTAAAATGGGCGGTAAGCTTTTCCCAGCTTTTTGTACGTGCAGGATTGATTTTTTTCAGCATGATCTTAGTCTCCGGTTGATTCCATTTAATGTATGAATTGGTTTTGACAGATACTGGCTTCATGGAAGAATGATTGCAAGAATCATCCAATGCACCTTATACAAAATACGGCTATTTTTCAATGATTAATGACTTTTTCCCACTTTTCATATATGATAGACGGCAATCGGTTCCATCCCTGATTATATTGGCTCAATATTCTTAAAATGAAAAAAATTAACAGGTTGGCCTTTTCACCCAATCAATTTCTGAATACGAGGAGATATTGCCATGAACGCACAAATTACCCTGACCAGACTTTATCAGATGAAAAAAAAAGGTGAAAAAATCGTTGCGCTTACTGCTTATGACTATCCTTTTGCAAAAATGGTGGATGAATCCGGTGTTCACATGATCCTCGTGGGCGACTCTCTTGGAATGGTGGTGCAGGGAGAAACCAGCACCCTGCCGGTAACCATGGATGAGATGATCTATCACACCAGAATTGTCGGAAGGGCTGTTAAAAACGCCATGGTGATCGGCGATATGCCCTTCCTTTCATACCAGGTGAGCATTGAAGATGCGGTATACAATGCCGGACGGTTTCTGAAGGAAACCAATGCCTCCGCCGTCAAACTTGAAGGGGGCGCCGCTGTCAGCAATACGATCCGGGCTATCACAAAAGCATCCATACCGGTTCAGGCCCATATCGGTCTGACACCGCAATCGGTTCATCAGATGGGTGGATTCAAGGTACAGCGGGATGAAGATCGTCTTCTTGCAGATGCCCGTGAAGTGGAAGCAGCAGGAGCTTTTTCCGTTGTCCTGGAGGGAATCCCGGCCGATATTGCCAAAAAAATAACAAACGCCCTCTCCATTCCGACCATTGGAATCGGAGCTGGTCCGGATTGTGACGGTCAGATTCTGGTACTGCATGACCTGCTCGGCCTGCATGACCGGCATCTCGCAAAATTTGTCAAACAATATGCTAATCTTGGGAAGGCTGCAAAAGAAGGTATTTCGTCCTATGTATCTGAGGTGCAGAACAAGAAATTTCCATCGGAAGAACACTGCTATTGATTCATGGATACCTATGATAATGAAAAGACGGGCATGCTGAACTCTTGCCCAGCATGCCCGATATTTCAGCTTCAATCCAACTAATTATACAGCATCTCGGCCATCTTGTTCAGCCCCAGATCCTGCAGAACGGACTTTTTCGGAATACCCTCTTCGTCAAGCTCCCTCATCTCGTAAAACTCCTGGAGCATCAGATCCATATCCGGGACGCTGCCTTCCGTAGGTCCCTGCTCCATCGGAGTCATCAGCCTTTTGGGAAGTCTGTCTTCTTTTGCCCGTGCTCCAAACAGATTGGTCAACCCGCGTTTCAGATACCAGAGTTTCCGGCCGATCTCCATAACCTCTTCCAGGGTATAATCAAATCCGGTGACATGGTTCACCATATCAAGAGCCGGTGTGGCTGTAAGCGGTCCGGCTCCCAGATTGCAGAATATTGCACAATTGGAAAAAAACATCCCGTAATCCTGGGCAACTACATTCAGTTTCGCACGGCCTTCACTTCCCGCCGGCAGACTTTCGGACAGCTCCGGAATCTCGGGAATAAATATGGCGCCGCCTTCCACTTCAAATGTGAGGCTTGCTTCATGGCAGGCCCCACGGGGAGATACGCCATATGCCAGTCCATAGCCATGAGAGCTTCTTGGATCATGCATGGGAGCTTCCAAACCTTTCACGGTAGTCAGAAAATCATGGGCATTTCCACCGATATGATCCGCCGCCTTTTGGCTTCCTTTACACAGGATAGCACCCAGACCTTCTTTTTTTCCAATCTTTTCCGTCATCTTAACGATTGCCTCGGAATTTCCCCATGACAGATCCAGCCCGTCTGTGTCTTTTGTTGTGATCAGTCCATTCTCAAAGCATTCAATGGCAAATGCAATGGTCGAACCGCAGGAGATGGTATCCATGCCGAATTGATTGCAGATCTCATTGGCTTTTGCGATCGACTCGATGCTCGAATTCAGACACATGGTACCGAAAGTGGCAACGGTTTCATATTCCGGACTCGGCCCCTTTTTCATCTTAAACGGTCCATCCTTGACTTCCGCTTCTTTCTTGCAGGCAACCCCGCAGCCAAAGCATGTCCTGTTTCCGGCAAGTATCTTCTCTTCAATGACAGCCGGTCCCAGTTCATCGATTTCAGCCCATTCGGTCATCTGCCAGTTTTTAATAGGGATATCCCCGGAAAGGATCCCCACATCCATATGGGAAGGGGTCCCGGACGACTTCATGGCTGAAATGAAAATGCTTCCATCATATACCTCTTTCAGCTCATTTCGAAGCTCCTTTAACCGGTCCGGGTAAGCAGGTGCAACCTGCCCGCTTCCGGTCACATAAATCGCCTTCAGTTTCTTCGATCCCCAGACAGCACCCATACCAGTTCTGCCGGCTGCATGCCCCTTGTTGTGAATCAGGGATGCAAAACCGACCAGATTTTCACCTGCCGGTCCGATGGCTATCACATGCCCTTTCTTGATGGACTCTTCTTTGAGATCCGCCTTCATGGCATCGGTCACGGTATAGACATCTTTTCCCCAGTATTTCCCGGCATCCCTCAACTCAACCACATCATCCTTGATAAACAGGAAGACCGGTTTTTCCGAGGCGCCGGTGATGACGATTCCATCATATCCGGCGAATTTCAGATTGGCGCCAAAGTGACCGCCGACATTGGCATCGCCCCATAAACCCGTCAATGGTGATTTCGCACATACTGTCCATCTTGCAACCCCATTCATCATCATACCGGTCAGTGGCCCGGTCATTAGAATGCATGGATTGTCCGGTGACAATGCATCAAATTCCGGTTTTTTATGAATCATGTCCAGAAAAATTCGGGTGCTGAAACCCAGACCGCCGATGTTTTGCCTGGCAAAAACCGGGTCCAAAGGTTTTTTCTCGATGCTTCCGGTTGTCAGGTCCACATATAAAATTGTTCCTGCATAGCCGCCCATTTTCTTTTTCTCCATAAGGTCACCTCATATCTGTCTGGTTACAGTTAAAGACAAACTGTCTCATTTCACTTTTTGGCTGTTTTCCCGAATCCTGATACATTACACAATTCCACCCGGAAAAGCGAGAGCCAAAAAGCCTTTTTTCTATTGTTGATTCCACATTTTAAAAAAAAATCGTCACCCCCTGCATTGAGACGATGACCAAACCAGTTTTATTCTGCTTTTGGTATTCTTTATCTATTGACATTATTGGTTATTTCTGGTTGTTTATGGTTTGCATTCTTTCTTGATAAATAATCCGATATCAAATTTTAGAGGTCTTCGATACGAATAATGACAAAAATGCTTTCCACCAAAGAAGTGGCCCGGTTTCTGGGGGTCAATGAAAAAATGGTTTACACCCTGGTGGCGGAAAAAGGCTTGCCAGCTTCCAAGGTCATAGGCAAATGGATCTTTCCACAGCACCTTGTAGAGCAGTGGATCGAGAACAATACCACGAATTTTCCGGAAACTCCGCGGTCCATTCCACAGTTGAACGGATTGTTCATTATCGCCGGAAGTAACGACCTCCTGCTGGAAAGAACCATCGCCCTTTTTAACAGCCGTTTTCCAGATCTTCTTATCGCACTCAGCAATGTCGGAAGCAGGGGTGGATTGCAGGCCCTGCGCCGCAATATCTGTCATATGGCTACGAGCCATCTGCTGCAGGAAAACGAATCTGAATACAATTTTGATTTCGCCCGGCAGATCCTCGATCGAATGCCGGTGGTTGTCAATTTCTGCCGAAGGGAACAGGGTGTGTTACTTGGTAAGGGGAATCCACAACAAATCCATACCATGCAAGATCTGGGGAAACCAGGCATTCGGATCGTTAATCGCTCTCTACATACCGGCACACGCCTGCTGTTTGATCATGAGTTGAAAAAAGCCGGTATTACAGGCGAAAAAATAACCGGTTACGATCGGGAGGTCGACCGCCATCTGGATGTTGGCCTTGAAATCTTGGCCGGACGGGCAGATGCCGGACCTGCTATCCGGCCGGTAGCGTCTGCTTTGAATCTTGGATTTATTCCATTGCGATGGGAACGTTTCGATTTTTTGATTACCAAGGAACGCTTCTTTGACCCCGGCATTCAATCGTTTCTAAGCCTTCTGCACGACCCAGCATTCAGGAGGATAGCGGACGAGTATCAGGGCTATGATCTCAGCCTGTCCGGACGCATGCTTTTTTCCGCCGATGAAACGAAGAAAACCGAAACAATTTGATGGATCTGCTTATTGTTTGAGAAACCAGTACTAGTCCGGAAACAGTAAGAAATGGATATTTCGCGGTAATGACTGTTCCGGCAATCAGCAAAGAAAGGGGAAAAAATGAATCCACTACAAAAAAAAATAATCTTCAACTGTTTTTTTCTGATCTTCATTATGCTGCAGGCAGGCGCATCCACAGGCATGACGGAACCCGGAGCTTTACTGCTGGCCACAACCACCAGCACCGATAATACCGGTCTGCTCAATTACCTGGCGCCTCTGTTTGAAAAAGCCACCGGCATTGAGCTGAAATGGACGGCCGTCGGTACCGGCAAAGCCCTGCTTCTGGGTCAAAACTGTGATGTGGATGTTCTCCTGGTGCATGATCCGGAAGCGGAAAAAAAATTTATATCAAAAGGCTTCGGGATCAATCGCCGGGAGATCATGTTCAATGATTTTGTCATCATCGGTCCGGCTTCGGATCCTGCTGCTGTCAAGGGACAGGGCGCCGTGGAAGCGTTGAAATCAATCCAGGCAAGGGGCGCTGTATTTACCAGCCGTGGGGATGAATCCGGAACCCATGCAATGGAAAAGGCCTTATGGGGAAAAACCGGTGCCGCCCTGCCGGAAAAAGAGCAATGGTATATTCAAACAGGTCAGGGCATGATGACAACCATCCATATCGCCGAGGAACGAAAGGGCTATACTCTGACGGATCGGGGCACCTACTACAAGTATGAAGACACCAAAGGCGGTGATCCGAAATTAAAAATCCTCTCGGAGGGGGATGATCTTTTGAAAAACCAGTACAGCGTCATTGCCCTGAATCCCAGGAATTGCCCAGCGAGACAGCATAAACCGGCCATGCAGTTTTCAGACTGGATAGCCGGCGCTGAAGGGCAGAAATGGATCAACAATTTTAAATTGAATGGAAAGCCGCTGTTCACGGCCAATGGAAAATAATTGAATTTCTTCCTTGATGGATTCATTACCGCTATCCGGCTGCTGATTCAGGGTGATGCAGAGACATACTCGTCGATCTCCGCTACTTTGCTGGTTACAGGCTATTCCATGACCGCCAGCCTGTTGATAGGTATTCCCCTCGGTTTTGTTCTGGGATATGCAGATTTCAGGGCAAAAAAACAGCTTCGTTTTCTCGCTGATACATTGATGTCTCTGCCCACTGTCTTTGTCGGTCTGATCGTCTACGGCCTGTTATCCAGCAAAGGGCCTTTGGGTCAACTCGGACTGCTCTTCACGCTGCCGGGAATCTCCATCGGCCTGACTGTTCTGGCTCTGCCCATTGTCATTTCCCTGAGTGCCGCAATGGTGGAATCCATGGATCGGCAGTTGCGTGTGGCTCTGATTTCTCTCGGTGCTGACAGACGGCAGTTGCTGTTAAGCATTCTCTGGGAAGTCCGCTTTGGGATCCTGACCGCGGCTATAAACGCTTTCGGCCGTGTAATGACCGAGGTGGGTATTTCCATGATGGTGGGTGGCAATATCAAATGGCACACCCGGACTATTACAACCGCCATCGCCCTGGAAACCAACAAAGGCCAGTTCGGCATGGGAATCGCACTGGGTCTTGTGCTTCTTCTGATCGCCTTTCTGGTCAATCTGTCCCTCTACTTTTTACGAAAGCAATAGGATATAAGTTTATGCACCGCAAAGCATCTACTCCTCAATCCCAAAAGACGGGTCGTTCACAATGATCTCTTGCCGGCTTTATGAGATCCGCAATCTTGTCCATTGCTACCAAGGCAGGTCGGTACTGGAAATCCCTTCCATGCAGATTCAGCAAAAATCCATCGTGGGCCTGATCGGTCCCAACGGAGGCGGCAAAAGCACTCTCTTAAAACTGCTCGCCTGTGTTGAATCCCCCGGCAGCGGTGAGATCCTGTTCAAAGGCCGCAGAATGAAACCCTTTGCTGATGATACGCGATTTCAGATCACCTTGCTGCCGCAGGAACCCTATTTGTTGAAACGCAATGTCCATAACAATATCGCTTATGGCCTGAGACTGCGGAAAGACAAAACCAGTAATACCCGAAAAGTATTTGAAGCGCTTGAACTCGTCGGTCTTGATCCAAAATCCTTTCACCTCAGACCCTGGCAGGCTCTCTCCGGAGGAGAAGCCCGGCGGGTGACCCTGGCTGCACGTCTGGCACTGCATCCGGAAGTCCTCCTGCTGGATGAGCCTACTGCCGGCATTGATGCAGCCAGTGTTCAGCTCATCAAAGAGGCAGTCCTGAGTGCACGAGAGGAATGGAACACGACGCTGATCATCGCCAGCCACGATTGGGAATGGATAGAGATGACCTGCGATGATATCCTGCATCTGTCCGGAGGCCGGATACTGGACAGCGACAAGGGCAATATCATTTTCGGCCCCTGGCATCCACGCAGGGATGGATGGCATGAGAAACATCTTCGTGATGGGCAATCTATCCTTGTCCCCCCGCCCCCGGGCAAAAACGCCGCTGTCCTGATGAAATCCGAAGATTTGCGGGTTTGCACTGATCAGCCGATAACCGGAGATAACGAACACCTCCTGAAAGCAATGATTACACACATGACGCTGGAAAAAAAATCCGGCAATATCCTGCTCACGCTCAACGCCGGACATCAGGATGTAACCGTCAGAATCAGCCATTCGCATTCAAAAGCCGGCCATTTTCAGCCAGGCTTATCTGTCTGGTTGATATACAATCCAAAGGATATGAAATGGATCCATTAACTCTAAAAAAAACCGAATCTCATCACCGTAGTGGCTGACGACGATAAGACTCACAAGTTTGAAA
>CAMBQS010000090.1 GCA_945870015.1 Desulfocicer vacuolatum DSM 3385 | reverse complement strand
CCGCTTCGATGATTTTTGCGCCATGGGCGGTAACATTGTATCCCTCCAGATTGGAATTGATAATGAAACAGTTCTCCTGGGCGTTCGCTCCCTTTCCCAGAAATGAATTTTGGAGAAATGCCCGTTGGGCGACAAGCACATTTTCACTGATTTTCGTTGCCGGTTTGATCACGGCATACCGGTCCAAAGAAGCGCTATCCGGGACTTTGATGGAAGGTTCAATATTGATGACATCAAAGATACGCTGGAAAGCCTCCTTGCGATCCTCCATAAAGTCGATCAGCAAACCCTGTGGCTGGTTGCCTGCTGTAAAGTATATATACTGATTCAGGCCTTCAGCGGGATAGCGGTACAGGAAATTGAACTGGCCGGGACTGCGAACCCATATGGTTCCGGGTTTGATATTCAAATGGCTGATCTCTTTTGCTTGTATATAAGAAAACGCACCGATCACGCAATCATGTATGGTGGTTAAATCGGCAGTTGCAAATGGTCCTAAAAAACAACCTTCGGTGGGAGACCCGTGAATATTGGCGTAATGGGTGGAAACCGTATCCCGGATAAAGAATTTTTCTGGTGTTTCCGGATCATGGGAATAGTTGTGAACAAGGGTTTTGATCAGGGCACTGTCCTTGATGTCAATCTCCTCATCCTTGGCAACAGGGATTTTAAAAATTCTGTACTGAAATATATCTCCCTTTTTTTTCAGTTCATCCCCCCGGATATCACTTTTGTACAGCAACGAATTGGTCACCCGGCATCGGCCAAGAAAATAACTGCCAGCCAGTCCGCTGTGCTGAAATTGCAGGCTCAGGGGGTGGTCCGGTGAAATGCCGTAAAATGCGTAAAATTTTGACATCTGTTCCGGCGGTGTCAGTGTCCAGACATAGGGCTTTACATCAAATTCAAGTTCGCGCAGATTGATATTCACTCGCTGGATAATCCGGTCGTAAAGTTTTTCCATCTCTTTCATGTTGTTTCCCTAACTTGTTTCTTTTTTTTCAGATTGTTTCATGGCATGGAAAACCGCTGCAAAAACGTCGGACAGTCGCAATATACCCACAATTTCATTTCCTTTGGTCACCAGAAGAGACAGGTGTGTTCCCATGACCAGTTGATGAATGGCGGTATCCAAGGAGGTGTTTTCCTCAACATACTCTCCTTCGGAAGGGGATTGCATACAATCTTTTACTTTGATTTTTTTTGCGGTATCCAGGGAACTTTTCATGAATGACCCCGTAAGCCGGTACTTTTCCTGTATCTTATGGATAAAGCGGTCGCTGAAGCCAAAACGGGCAATATCATCAATTTCATTAATGTGTTCATCCCTGGGTTCAATAGCCCGGAGTACATCCAGTTGGCTGATTTTGCCGATGACATGGTTTTTTTTATCCAGTATCAATACTGCACGATGCTGGTATTTGTTGTGATCGAATTCCTCCTGGGCTTTTTCCAACGCCATTACCGCATCGTATAAAGTCGCTCCTTCCGAGACGGTTGCATATTCCAAGAGTGGTACCATCAGATCTTTTACAGTATAGTTCTCCACATGAAGACTCCTGATTTGGGTTAAAGAAAATATTTTCTATCATGAAGACATGCGTTTTTCAAGAGTTTACATACAGTATGACAGGGTAACCGCATTTGGAAATTCATTCTATTATTCCCCCCTTGAGGTGGTTAGTCTGCCGGGGTCACCATTTTGTGGTTTGATTGAATTCCCGGAATGTTGCGATATCAAATTCCGGCCAGGAGAACTGATACCGGAATCCCGCGGTCAGATAGTTGGAACCGCAGGTATGGCCGTTCATCAGCCGGAAGACACCCGACCGGTGATGAAGCCGGATGAAGGTCTGGTATTGCGGGTAATCCGGCAGGGCAAATGTCAGATCGAACATGAGATAGTTCAATAGCCGGGATGTCTCGTAGGGTTCATCATCCGGTGAAATTTCATATAAAGCCGGATGAAGGACATTATGCGGATCTTTTTCAAGAGGTGGATCTTCCGTTGCATAGGACAGACCCTCTCCGAATCCAAAGGATGTCTTGATATGGTTGTTCCAGGGGAATTTTTGCCAGCGTAATACAAGCAGCAGGTTGAATTCATTATGCTTGTTAAAACCGGTGTTCTGGGATTCATAGGAGTATCCTTCCGCCCAGCCGCATCCGGGATTGGCGCTGGATGTATTCCTGTATTGTTCTGCATCCGCGTAGATTTCATACCCCCATTTCCAGGCAACCTGACCTTCCGCCTCCAGGGTTACATAATCTTCATATTCCCAGAGTTTTTTCCCGGTGGCCAGCACTAGGATCTGGGCATAGACAAATTCGGTTTCTCCCAGGAAAATATCTGCCAGATTGTTGTTGGATGCTTTCCCGCCATAAAGGCTGACAAACCAGTCATCCTCAGCCATGGCTGGTTCGCAGACGGAAAAAAGGATCAGCAGCAGGATCGCTGTCAGAAAAAAAAATTGAATTCGGAAAGTCATAGCGCCGATAAGTAGAATATGGATGGGTCTGCGTCAAGTAAAAATTTGGGATTTTGGGTGGGATAGCATGCAGTGATTGGCAAATCATGATATAAAATCAGAATAGAGGCCTGTTCCCACATGTGCAGGAACAGGCCCCTATTTTCAAAAAATGATTTATCCGCCAAATGCCGCTTCCGGTATATCCACCACTGCAGAACTGTTGCTCTGAATGGAGTTCATTCTTCCCAGGGTAACCGGGAGAACGGTTTCAATAAAATGTCTGGCAGACTGGATCTGCCCTTCATAAAAGGCTGCATTTTTATTCTTATTGATTTTTTCCAGGCGTTCTGCACCTGTTGCGTCACCGATCAGGGTATCCAGTTTGGGAGCGGCTACCGTGGCTCTCCACAACAGCATCCATGCCATGATGATGTCGCCCATCACATCCAGGAACGGGGAGGCAAAGGAAAATGCAATTTTCATGTCCGGAGACATGGCGGTTTTGCCGATGTGCATGGCAACCTCACCCAGCTTGCCGAGAGCGCCATCCAGTTTGGCGGCCAGGCTTTCCAGTCCTTTTGTTTCTTTGGCTTTGGCAGTGATTTTTTGAATCTCACCCAGAAAATTCATAAAAACCATTCCTTTTTTCATGCCCAGTTTTCGGGCAAGAAGATCCATTGCCTGGATGCCGTTGGTTCCTTCATAAATGGAGTTGATTTTTGAATCTCTCATCAGACGTTCCACCGGATAATCTGCGGTATAGCCATATCCACCATAAACCTGCATGGCCTGAACCGTACACTCAAAACCGCGATCCGTGCAATAGGATTTGATGATCGGGGTCATAATCTCAATGAGTCCGGTTATGATTTCTTTCTGTTCTTTATTTTTTTCATTGGCCTCCTTATCAAAAAGATAGGCCGTGTAATAGACCATGCTCCGCATCCCTTCCATATAGGATTTCATTCCCAGAAGCATTCTTCGGACATCCGGATGGCGCAGGATGGTAACGGGCTTGGCATCCTTGTTCGCAAAATCGGCCAGATCCCTTCCCTGAACGCGTTCCTTTGCGTAATTGATGGCATAGAGATAGGCACAGGAGGAGTTGAACAAGCCCAGGGCACCCACACCCAGCCGTGCTTCATTCATCATGTGGAACATGACCATCATGCCTTTGTTTTCTTCTCCCAGGAGGAAACCACGGCATTTCCCTTTTCCGCCAAAGGTCAACTGCGTTGTCGGGCTGGCATGGAGACCCATTTTTTCTTCAATTGCGGTGCAGACAATATCGTTTGGCTCACCCAGGCTTCCATCCTCATTGACCCAGATCTTGGGAACGATAAAGATGGATATGCCTTTGGTGCCGGCAGGCGCTCCTTCAATCCGGGCAAGAACCGGGTGGATGATATTGTCCTGCATATTATGCTCACCGCAGGTAATAAAGATCTTATTGCCGGAAATCGAATAGGTTCCGTCACTGTTTTTCACCGCAGATGTGGTGAGTGCTCCCACATCCGAGCCGGCTTCGGGTTCGGTCAGTACCATGGAACCGCCCCATTCACCGGAGTATACTTTTTTCAGGAAAAGCGCTTTCTGTTTTTCCGTACCAAACAGTTCGATCATCTTTGCCGCACCATGGCATACCATTCCAAAAGCGGAAAAGGAAAAGTCTGCGCCCATGATATATTCCATGCAGGCCTGTGTAATCAGATGGGGAAATCCCTGTCCGCCGACTTCAGGGTCTTCGTTCATTGCGATCCATTCGCCTTCCCGGAAGAGCTTGAACGGACGGTGAAAACATTCCGGTACTTTGACCTGATTATTTTCAAATGTAAGGCCGATTTTGTCCCCTTGTTCGTTCAGGGGGAGAATCTCCTTGATTGCAAAGTTCCTTGCTTCCGTAACCACCATATCAAACATTTTTTTGTTCAGCTCTTTGTACCTGTCCAGTTTGACAAGGTTTTCAGCCTCCAATTGTTCATAAAGAACAAAATCAACATCCCGCCGGTCTGCAATGGATTGTGCCATGGTTTTTCCTCCTTATTTTTCGCTATTGTTTAATCCCAAAAAATATTGTTCGACAGAGGTCTTCTGTAGCCTGTTCGACTGCGATCTCCCGATGGAAAATAATGGCCGGGAGGCAGACATGCTCAACAGATCCCTGGATAACCTGCCGGATAACGGAAGGTTTTATGTCTTTCCGGATTTCATCGAAATCGATTCCCTCATGAATGATGTCGATGATGATCTTGCTGTAATCACGAACACATTGCTGGTAAGCATCACTCTTGAAAAAATCAGGAGAATTGCGGACTTCAACCAGCAGGATTCTGGTAAAAACCCTTTGCTGATCGTACCAGAAAAGGGTGGACTGGATGATCGAACGGAGTTTGTTCAGCGCCCCTTCGACCCCCTTGAGATCTTTTTCCATCTGTACCAGGAATTGTTGAAAAAGCTCCAGCAAAACCTTGAACAGAAGATCCCGTTTATCGTTAAAATACTTGTATATTAAACCTTCCGTTACCCCGGCGGTTTTTGCAATTTCTGCGGTGGTAATGGAATTGAAATCCTTTTTACCCAACAGCGTCTTGAGTGCACGGGCTATTTTCAGACGCCCTGGCGGGATCTTCTTGGTATTTGTTTTGATCATATATTCATATGCCTTACGATCTTTTTTATCAAGAGCAATACGCATCTCCTGATGGGGTGTAATTAAAATTGTTGGGTTTCGATTACTCTATAGTTTTGATTACACCCCTCCTGATGTGACACCCGGAAAGGGTGAGTAACGCTTACTTAATAAACAATGTTTTGTCAAATGAATTCCACGTCGCACAAAATTTCATATGGCTATTTCCCCCCGATTTGACTCAAAGAGGGTGTATGCATGGGAAAGGATAACTTTTTGTTCCGGATATGGAAATGGGTTTGACAGATTTGAAATTTATTGATGATATAAACAAACAGACCATGTGTCAGAGAGCTGCATAGATGCGGATGAGGAAACCACATGTTTACACGTTTTCGAAAAAACCGGAAAGATGAACGCAAAATCCTGAATACCAGCAGGATTCTTTTTGTGGATGATGATCAGGATATCTCTCAGGTCAGCAAACGGATATTGGAAAATCTTGGATATCAGGTGACTGTCCAGAACAGTGCAACAGAAGCCTTTCAATTGTTTCATAAGATGCCGGATGGATTTGATCTCATTATCACGGATCTGATGATGCCGGAAATGAGCGGACTTGAACTGTCCAAAAAAATAATGGATATCCGTAAGGACATCCCGATTATTCTTTCTTCCGGGTATTCAGAAAGTATATTAAATAAAGAAAATTTGCCGGAGGGGATCACCGGGCTGTTAACAAAGCCGGCAACCATGGCAGAACTCAAGGCGGCTGTGCGGGATGCTATTGGGTCAGTATGATCTGTTATGGAATGTGTATAGAGTAGATATCCAGAACAAGAAACTGATTGAGATCCCCGCAACATCATACATCGGATCTTTCAGAGGTAAAAAATGACAACTACTTGTAATGTATATAGATATAGTTATTTTAGGGTAAAATGTGGTCACTATGCATATCGACGACCAATAATATACCCGTGACGGTAAAGCTTATCGCCGTACCCTCCTTCGCAACTCATATCGGAAAAATGGCAAAGTCTACCACGATACTTTGCCAACCTGACAAATTGCACTGATGAGGAAATCAAAGCCTTAAAATTTGCGCTGAAAAACAAAACCCGGCTCTCAAATATCCTTCTATCCGATGATTGAAGTCATAATTTACACTTTCACATAAACACCCTTTGCAGCGCTTTTAATCAACCCTCTCTTTTTTGCCTTAAAAATAATGTTTGCAATTTTCTTGGAATCAAAACCGGTCTTTGTCGCTATCGTTGTCACATCAACACCTTCATTGCTGTTTGAAATCAAATCAATAACAGTATCAAAATCAGTGGAAATTCCAGCAGCCTTTTTCGCAGTTGTTTTCTTGGTCGCTTTTTTTACTGGAGCTTTTTTGGCAACTGTTTTTTTATTCGGTGCAACTTTCTTTTTTACAGCGGTCTTTTTGGTTGTGGTTTTCTTGGCCGGTTTTTTCTCGTTCATGATTTCATCTATAAATTTGTTGAATTTTTCTTTGAGAGCTTCAATTTCTTTTTTCACAGCTTGCAATGTTTTTTCGAGACTCAGATCCATTAGAATTTCCTCCTGAATTGATATTTATTTTTTATTCACCTTATTCCGCAACCCACCTGAACACTTAAAAGTCACAACTTTCCTGGCATCCAGCATCATATCTTTACCAGTTGCGGGATTCCGTCCCTTCCTGATTCTTTTTTCTTTCACTGAAAATTTACCAAACCCGGAAATCATTAGATCATCACCTGATTCCAGCGTTTTCTTGATGATCTCAAGCAAGGTTTCAACCAATTCAACTGACCGGTATTTGGGAATATCCAATTGCTTCTGGACTTCATCTTCGATTGAGGCTTTCATTGCTGTCATGGGTGATCTATCTCCGACGTAAATGTGTTTTTGAAAATGAAAATATATTTTTTGAATATAACGCCGATCCATTAAATAAGAATAAATTGATTGTGTCAATAAAAATGATATGTTATAAATCGATGCAATTAAATTTTTCCAATCGTTATAAACACAATCATAAGAAATCAATCAAAAGAATTATAATAACCATTAACCGGAGAAGACCATGAATAATTCAAATGATTATGATTACGATTATATTGTAATTGGTTCTGGATTTGGTGGAAGTGTATCCGCACTTCGTCTTGCTGAAAAGGGATACAAAGTTGCCGTGCTGGAAAAAGGCAGGAGATGGAACACAGAAGATTTCCCCAAGACCAATTGGAATATTCGGAACAATTTATGGCTTCCGGCTCTCGGTTGTTATGGTTATCAAATGATTACCCAGTTAAAGCATGTATTGATTTTTCATGGCGGTGGTGTCGGTGGTGGAAGTCTGGTGTATGCGAATCAACTACTCGTCCCTCCGGATGAAGTATTTGAACGACCTGAATGGGGACCAGGAAACTGGAAAGAAAAAATGATGCCCCAATATGAAAAAGCCAAGAAAATGCTGGGCGCCAATCCAAGTCCTCAAGTCGGAGAGGCGGACAGATGCCTCCGTGAAGTAGGAATTGAAATGACGGGTAAAGACACTTTTCACAAAAATGATGTGGGAATTTTCTTTGGAACACCGGATAAAACGGTTCCAGATCCATATTTTGATGGGAAAGGGCCGGATCGGACTGGATGTACATTTTGCGGAGCATGTATGGTTGGTTGCCCTGTGGGTGCCAAAAATACACTCGACAAAAATTACCTGCATCTTGCAGAAGGACTGGGCGTAAAAATTTTTGCTGAAACAATAGTCACCGGAGTTCAACCATGGAACGGAGGGTATGAAGTGTTCAGCGAAAAATCAACTGGAATTCTGCATCCCAAAAAGACGTACCGGACAAAAGGCGTTGTATTCAGTGCCAGTGTTTTAGGGACGGTTAAACTTTTGAACAAGTGTAAACAAGATGGTATGCTGCCGGATATTTCAGACGAGCTTGGCAATTATGTCCGAACCAACTCAGAAGCGCTCCTGGGTGTGAAATCAAAAAATAAAAGTATCAACTGGAATGACCAGATAGCGATTACATCCGGCATATACCCGGATAAAACAACCCATGTTGAGCTGGTAAGATACAACAAAGGATCTGACGTCCTGCTGAATCTGCTCACGCTATTGACCGGAGGTGGCGGCAAAATACCACGCATTTTTAGATTTATGGGAAATATCGTCAGGCATCCACTCCGATTCTTATCATTATTGTGGCCCTTTGGTATGGCATCCTCTACAACTATCATACTGGTTATGCAGACGGATGAAAATTATCTTAAACTGGATTACAAGCCCAGGTGGTGGCGCCTTGGTAAACGAAGTCAGAATTCTCAAGTTCCGAAGGGATTAAGACGTGCGCCCGCATATATCCCGATTGCCAATGAGGTTGCTGAAAGATTGGCCAAGAAAATGGATGGGATTCCGTTAAGTCTTTTTGCTGAAGCAGCCTTCAATGCTTCTACCACCGCTCATATCCTTGGAGGATGTTGCATGGGTGAATCTCCGGATAAGGGCGTTGTTGATTTCAAAGGTGAAGTATTTGGCTACCCTAATCTTTTTGTGGCAGATGGATCTGTGGTTCCCGCAAACCTTGGAGTGAATCCAAGTCTTACAATTACAGCTTTGGCCGAATATATAATGGAGCAAATACCTGAAAAATGACTATGGGGACGCCCTTTATATTTTTTGCATTTTGGGCGATAGCGGAAAGTTGACCATTTACTATTTATCCAAATAATTTTGAATCGAAAGAGCTGTGTTTTTAAAATGATCAAGAAGTTTTTTATCCATTGTAACCAGAGGCACGTTTAAGTCTTGAGCCAGATTAACAAACTCACAGTCATATGCAGAACAGCCGCTGTTTTGTGACAATTTTAGTACCTGATTTGAATTAACTTCATATTCTCTGCCTTGTAACAGGCTTTCAGCGGTTTCAAAAATTTGCATCGCATCATGTAAGGTGATTATCTGTTTTCTTATATAAAAAGAAAGAACATTTCTAAACTCACTTCTCCATAAAAATGGAGCAGCCCATATGGGATTTTTTAGAAATAACTGCTCTGTAATCACGGAATATTCAGAGGTAAGGTAAAAGTAGCTGATCACATTCGTATCAACAACAATCATGGCCTTCCCTCGTTTTTCATATCCGTAAGGGCTGCATCGCTGATAATTATGCTTTTGGATTTCTCGCGAAGTTTTCTGGATAGCACCAAGTGTTGATTGGGATCAATCTTCGTGCTTTTTGTGGCCTTCTCGATTAAATTGATGATTTCACTATTGATGCTGCGGTGATTTTCGGCTGCAAGCTGTTTTACCATATTGTATGTTGGATCCGGAATGTTTTTTAAAGTTATTGTAGCCATAATTGTCCTCCATATTTATTGGATTCAATATGGAACCATTATGGTTGCCTTTGGTGAATTTGTCAATGTGGATTTTAAATCGGTTTATTATTTATACGGTTACCGACACGTTTTAACGTTTTATTATTTTCACTTGGCATCGTCATGTGTTGAGTGTAATAAGTGTTTTCAGGCCGTCTGCAAAATATCTGTATTCTGTGGGTTGAATCCGGATGTTTTCGGGCATTTTTTGAAAATAAGAAAGGGATACTGGAAAAAATAATAACTATCCGGTATCCCTTGAACTTTCATGGAGCCGACGCGCGGGATCGAACCGCGGGCCTGCTGATTACGAATCAGCTGCTCTACCATCTGAGCTACGTCGGCCTAACGGTAGTCCATTTACAGTGATAAATGTGCAAAATCAAGAGAAAAAAGAGTTCTCATCATTTATAGATCCGTATTTCCGCTCCGGACATGGAATTGAGTATTCCGGTATATCGGGTTCAGAACGGGCCTACCTGGTTGCAAAGCTGTATCAGCAGGTTAAAAAAACCATTGTTGTCATCCTTCCCGCTCCGGGGGATGCGGAAAAATTTCTGGTGGATCTGCAATTTTTTCTTCAACTGGATGAAAACAGCCTGTTGATGTTTCCGGAATACAATATTCAGCCTTTTAAGCTGCTTTCCTACCACAATGAAACCGCATCCGCGAGAATGAATGTCCTGTACCGCATGATACAGACGGATCAGCCGCTGATCGTCGTTACCACCGTGAGTGCGGTTTTGCAC
>CAMBQS010000089.1 GCA_945870015.1 Desulfocicer vacuolatum DSM 3385 | reverse complement strand
ATGGAAACGGAAAGGGCATGATCATGGCAGATCCCTGGCCAACGATCTGACAATCCTGCCGGTATATCTCCATTACAATACCGGGCTTCATATTTCGCAAAACGGAAGGAAATTTTCTGATCTGCTGGAAACAATCGTCGAAAAATCGCCTCAGCCGATTGAACTTTTCATTGTTGCTCACAGCATGGGCGGGCTTGTTTCCAGAAGCGCCTGCCATTACGGAAAAATATCCGGCAAGATTTGGTTGAATCATCTCCGGAAAATTGTATTCTTAGGAACGCCGCATCATGGCGCACCATTGGAAAAAGGCGGCAACTGGATCGATATCCTCCTGGGAATCAGCCCTTACAGCGCTCCATTTTCCCGGCTGGGAAGGATCCGGAGCTGCGGCGTGACCGATATGCGCTATGGCTATATCATGGACGATGACTGGAAGGGAAGGAGCAGATTCGGATGTGAAGGAGATCAGCGGGCGCCAGTGCCTCTGCCGAAGGATGTAGCATGTTATTCAATTGCCGCAACCATTGGGAAAAAAACAGGCTTGATCGATGATGATCTGATCGGTGACGGTCTGGTGACGGTGAAAAGTGCTTTGGGACATCACCGTCAGCCTGCATTGAATCTTGCATTTCCGAAAACATGCCAGCGGTTGTTCCGCAATATGAACCACTGGGATCTTCTTAATCATCCGGAAGTTTATAAAACTATAAAAACATGGTTAGAAATGTAGGTACTGCCTGAAGTATGATTTGCCTTCACGCTTTCGGCAATCTGTCTGGTGGAAAGCTCTGCAAGTGCCGTAAAAATCAGTTCCACATCGCTCATGTGATCACGCAGATTCTGGGTTTTAAGACCTTTGATGTCTTTATGATTTTTGACCGAAATCCCGCTCCATTTCTGATGAATGATATTGGTGAGAACCGCATATCCATCAAAGAATCATTGAATCAAGTATTAAGAAATAAAATCAAAAATTTAGGTACGCAGAAGAATGATTTTATTGAACTGTTTTGATTCGATCCGACCTTGACACTACCACATAGTGGCACTATTATCTGGTCATGAACAATCATAAACCCTTTTTGCGGTTTGAACGGTTATCGATGATGATCATACCGCTATTGTCATAAAATGAGGAGGAGACCCATGCGAAAATCAATACCCATTACATCCAGAAATTGCTGCCAGCATGAGAAGGAACGAGTTGTGAGTGAAATCCGGTTTTGTGAATTTGTCGCTTCCACACCGGAACAGCGGTCTTCCTGTTACCGGCATGTGGCCAAAAACAGCGGGAGCCGGGCTAAGGATTGCATGCTTCATTAGAGAAGATTGGATTTCCGGAAGTCAAAAAAGCGTTTAATTTCTAAAAACGACGAGCATATATGGTTCAATGAATCTACTGACCCGAAAAAGAGTGAGATTGACCCGTTCTGTTCTGGAGGATTTTCATCAGAACGCGGCTAAGGATGGACTGTCGGCGCTTTCAAGGAAGACAGGGCTGGCATACGGCCTGCTGTATAATGTTTCTCATGCCCGTGTGAAATCCCTGTCTATAAGCGATTACAGGAAAATTTTCAATAAGGATCCAGCCGTGATAAAACTCCCGGACCGGATAGACGGTCTATATTTCCGGGACATGGTACGCCTCTGGTTATATCTGAATGATGGTCAAAGTGAAAACGTTCTGTATCATGAGTTCTTTCAAGGGAAGAAATCATTTAAAAAAACAGATTACCGGATATTTAGCGGTGAGATTGATTCGATCGAATCCTGGCTTGAAGACAGGATGGAACAAAAATTTATCGATCATGGACTCAAACCGCCCATGATTCAGAACTGGATACAGGAGTTCAACACTCAAAACCATGGGAAACGGGTACCCTTCCGGGAAATCAAACCGGTTCTTCAGTTCATACAGGATAGTGTCGGCATCCATCCCACGCGGTTGCTCAAGCAGAGTGTCAGACGATATGAAACCGGAAACCTGCATAGCGTATCCGGTGAGGTGTTTGAACGTGCCATACAGGTAAAAAAAGAGATCGAGCAGCATCTGGATTCAAACCAGAAGATCCATAAGGAAAAGCTGCTGGACAGGATCTATGGAAACCGGTCCGGCTTTATTCCGTTTTATGAAATAGAGGAGAAACTGGAATTCCTGAGAACATATGGCGGGCAATATCCGAAAAAATATCTGGGCCGGGGAATCCGGTATTATCAGAAAAAGAAAATCAAACGGATCGCATCCTGGAGGGAAGCCGGAATTGACAGGGACTGCCGGGAAATCATACAGAAAAAACCGGATCTCCGGCTTTCCTCTTTACCGGAGATGTTCATGAATCAGGAAATCGGCAGGCTGGTATCGGTACTAAAGAAAATCTCCATTCAGCAGATTTGCCGCAACAATGATTCTGGATTTGAGGCCGATATCCTACGTCAGGTTGCCCTGGGCCGGAAACCGTATCCAGACCCGGATCAGATTCTGATCCGGTTTGATGATGCGGCCCGATACCTGAAAATGAAACGGAAAGCATTTGATTATCTGGTTGCCAGCCACAGCAGTCTGTTCAAAAAGATTGCAGTACGGAAAGAAAACGGCTGGTACATCCCGGATACAAGCCTTGCGATGCTTAAAAAAATTGCCGGATTTTCATTGATAAAGGGGAAATATGATTTTCTGGCTTCCCGGGAAAAGGAGAGCCGTGCTTCCTGTTATGGTGCAATGTCCAGGGAAATTGGATCTTCCCGTTCATTATAAACAATTGGTTGATCTATTGCAATGGGGTTGTGGTCTGCGGAAGCTCTGATGGCAGGCTGATGAAGCTTCATTCAAAATTTCGTCCTTCTCCGGCTTCTTCATAGGTCACGCCATCACGGATGTGATAGATACGCTTAAAGGTCGGAATAATCTTTTCGTCATGGGTGACAACAATAATGGCGGTTTCAAATTGACGCGCCATATCGTTTAAAATCCGAATCACCGCCAGCGCACGTTTGCTGTCAAGGGGAGCGGTAGGCTCGTCGGCAAGGATCACCGGCGGATGGTTGACCAAGCCCCGGGCAATAGCAACCCGTTGCTGTTCTCCGCCGGAGAGCTGCGAAGGCATGGCCTTGGCGCGATTCTCCACATCAAGGGCCTTGAACAATTCCAGTGCTCGCTTTCGTGCCTCGCCGTTGGGCACCCCGGCCAGCATGGGCAGCAGGGCGACGTTGTCAGTCACGTCGAGGAAGGGGATGAGGTAAGGTGCCTGGAAGATAAAGCCGATTTTGTCACGGCGCAGGGCGCGCAAGTCTTTCACCTTCCAACCTCCATCATATATAACCTCGTCGCCTAATATCATTCGTCCGGCGGTCGGCTCGATCACTGCGCCCAGGCATTTGAGCAGCGTACTCTTGCCGGATCCGGATGGCCCGATCAGACCGACCACCTCACCTGAAGCCACCTGCATATCCACGCCCTTGAGCGCATCGACGGCAGTGTCGCCCTTGCCATACCGTTTTTTCAGACCTTCAATACGAATCCCTTTTCCGGCCATATCAACCTCCTATGGCCTCGGCCGGATCGACCTTGAGGGCGGCACGAATGGCGATGATACTCGCAAGGATGCAGATCACCACCACGGCGACGAACCCGCGTATAGAGTCGAGTGGCTCCAGCAGCACATATTTGGGAAAAATCGGCGCCATCACCAAGGTAGCGGTGATCTTTCCCACCACAAAACCGATGAGGCCCAAGGCGATGGATTGCTGCATAATAAGGCCGACAATAGTTCGATTTTTGGTGCCGATTAACTTGAGTACGGCAATCTCACGGATTTTTCCGAGGGTCAGGGTATAGATAATGAAGGCGACAATGGCCGCGCTGACAACCGAAAGAATCACCAGAAACATGAATATCTGTTTGGCCGAGGTGGCGATCAGCTTACCGATGAGGATTTCTTCCATCTGGCTGCGGGTGTAGACCGTCAAGCGCTTCCAGCGGCGAATTGATTCCGCCACATCGTTTGCGTCATGACCCGCTTCAATCTGCACCAAAACCGCGTTGACATAAGCATTGGTGCTTTGCGAAGCAATGACGGCATCGAGTAAACCCGGAACTTGCGGTCGATTGAAAGCCGGGTTTGCGGCGGTGCGGCGACGCTGCTGCCGGATGGCGTCGTTGTCCTTGAGAAATTGGGCTTCCTGTGCGTCCTTGAGTGGAATGAATAGCATTGGATCCCCGCCGGAAGAGACCATTCGTCGGGTCAGGCCGACCACGGTGTAGTGATTGCGCCGGATCTGGAGGCGGTCGCCAAGCGCAAAACCGCTGGCGATGTCGGCCACCGCCTCGTAATGGCCACGGGTGATCTGTCGGCCGGCGACGAGATAAGGCGGCCAGCCGGGGATGCCGGGCTCGCCGGGTGTGACGCCAGTGACCATTGTGCGCACATCGCGCTCGCCTTGACGCACTTGCATGGTAAGATAGGTGACATTTGCCGTCCGCGCAACACCCGGCATACCGAGTATGCCCCGCCAGGCATCATCAGAAATGCTCGACGGTTCGGCATAAGGGCCGAGGGTGTCTTTTTGCACCACCCAGAGATCTGCGCCGCTGTTGTCGAGCAATGCCTTGCCGTCATCCACCATGCCGCGGTAGATGCCCGCCATGGAAAGGGTTATCCCGATCAGCAGCCCAAGACCAACGCCGGTAAAGACGAATTTTCCCCAGGCATGTAAGATGTCTCGTCCGGCCAAGCTGATCATTGTTTTACTCCCGGCAAATGCTCGACCACGTTAATTCGCGTATGCGCATTCAGGGCCTTAGCGCTATAGACGACCACCTGATCACCGACCTTCAGCCCTTTACGTACCTGCATCCGACCATCCAAATCGGTGGCACCCAGAGTGACCGGCGTGAATTGAAGATCTCCATTTTTGACCTGCCACACGCCCAATTTGCCATTGATGCGCTGGATGGCCGCATTGAGGAGGATCGGGCCGGCCGGAAGTGTTGATAAGGCAACAGTGACCTCGGCCAGTTCACCGATTGGCGGCAGCGGTTCAGGCAGTTGGTCGAATACCACTTTGGCTATCGTTTCCTCGGTCACTGTGTCGGCCAATGGTTCTATCCGCAGCACACGACCGGCGGCCCCTGTCTCGCCTCTTTGCGAACGCAATACGATTTGAGCCTGCAGACCGGCGGCCAGCCCTCGCGCATGAATTTGATCGAAGTGTACATTGACCCACAAACTATCAGGGTCGATCACCTCCACCACCGCCTGACCCGCAACAATCGTGGTACCAGGATCAGCGTCGCGTGAAATTACCAGACCATCAACCGGAGAGATCAGCCGCAAATTGCTACGCTGCACAACCAAGGCCTTTTCTTCAGACCGAGCGCGGGCGACTTCCTCGCGGGCCGCATCCAGTCCTGCTTCGGCGATCTTTAGCTCTTGCCGTCTGGTAGCGGCCATCTCCTCGCTGGTTGCACGCACTTTAAACAACTGTTCATAACGCTGCGCCTGGGTTTGTGCAAAGTATAGACGCGCCTGGGCCTCGTCTAATTGTGCTTTTGCCCGTTTTAGTGCGGCGTCCTGGGCGTGAATACGTTCTTCAATATCAACCAGATCCATTCCGCCAAGCTCCTGCCCCGCTTTGACCGGATCCCCCACATTGACATTGACTCGATTCACACGTCCGGCAAACGTCGGGCCAATCTTGTAGGTGTATCGAGCCTCGACAGTACCGATGCCGAATAGCGCCGGCCTGATGGAGCGGGTTTCCACAGTGGCCAGTATGACGGGTACCGGCGCAAGCGGCCCGGAACGCAGGGCAACATAAACAAAAAGCACAAATAGGGGTATGAGCACTGCAAACAGCGCCAAGGTACGGTTTTGTATAGGTAGACGTTTCATTGCGAACTCCTGATACCACGTTGGTAGATGGTAAAAATCTTTTAGGAATTGTAGCTTAATCCCCGATGCGTGGAATATTCTTCTCCATGGAATTTTCTTAATTCCCAATCAATTGAAACCTTCTTTACCCGATGTCTCATTTGAGTACTTGGCAGAAACACGTAAGTCGAACATGGGTTATTTTCGTCTTTGTCTGACTTTTTAATAACCTGATCGAAAAAGAGATTCCTTGACTTAGATCAAGCCAGTAATTATTTTTAAGCATTTTAAATAGATTGCTAATCATTACTAAATAATATTAGCAAAAATTTAGTGCGATTTTATATCATTTTTCTTTTAATTTCAATCGATTTTCGGAAACCCGGAGGGTTGAACGCATGGCAAAGCAGGTCGAAATAGTTCTGCCCGTTACGGTTTGAAGGG
The DNA here is from genome assembly GCA_945870015.1 of Desulfocicer vacuolatum DSM 3385. GTDB lineage: Bacteria > Desulfobacterota > Desulfobacteria > Desulfobacterales > SURF-7 > QZKS01. The sequence goes on along the minus strand of CAMBQS010000089.1, from coordinate 3,970 downwards.
GCGGTTCATAGGTCAATAAGAGGGCTTATTGAAATTTACTGAATCAAGTTGCTTCAACGAACCATATTCTGGACCTTGTGTTTGAGCCTGAAGCCACCATGAAAGGAAAGGTGAAGGTTTCAAAAACGCCGGTAACCTACTGGAACCGGATCAGATTGAAACGCAGCCTTAAAAATATGGCAGATGCCGGGATTACAAGGGAGAGAACGTTACCATTTGTATCAGAGCGGAAAAAAAGCAGAATGATAAAGTTTATCTTTTTTCTGCTTTTCAACCCGTAATTCAAATATAAGGAGTTGCTATGGATATATTATCATTCTATTTGGTATTCCTGGTTCCGTTCAGTGTTGTTGCGGGGTATATGATGGGGGGAGTGTATACCTTTTTAACACCGGTGTTTGTTTTCTTCATTGTTCCGATTCTGGATATGGTAATCGGAAAAGACACCCGGAACTTTCCGGAAGAGCAAGCCGGGGAGATTGAAAAAATTTTCGGATATCGGCTTGCAACCTGGCTTTGCGCACCCATTCAGATCGGTCTGGTATTCTGGGGTGCCGATATCATCACCCGTGAAAAGCTTTCCTATATCGAGTACGCAGGGTTCCTTTTCTCCATGGGAACTTCTTCCGGGGTTCTGGGGATCAATGTGGCTCATGAACTTGCCCATCGTGTGAATACAAAACTGGAGCCGGCCTTTTCCCGGATCATGCTGTGGAGCGTACTTTACATGCATTGGGGATTGGAGCATGTGGTAGGTCATCACCGCATGGTTGCCACCCCTGAAGATCCGGCCACTGCAAGATACGGAGAATCATTTTATCGTTTCCTGCCCCGAACCGTTCTGGGAGGACTCAACAGTGCCTGGTCATTTGAGGTTGACCGGCTGAACAGGGAGGGAAGTCCTGCCTGGAGCTTGGGTAACCGGGTGGTTATCGCTCTTCTTGTTCAGGCATCCCTGCTGATCATGATCGCACTTGTCTTTGGCGGGTATGCGTTGATGTACTGGATTGCGCAAGCGGCAATTGCCATCTCCTTATTGGAGATTGTCAATTATATCGAGCATTATGGGCTTATACGGAAACAAATCGGAGACAGCCGGTATGAACCGGTGAAGCCATGGCATTCCTGGAATTCAAGCAATTGGCTGACCAACCGGTTTCTGTTCAACCTTCAGCGGCATTCGGATCATCATTATAAACCCGGGCGTCGATATCAGATTCTGAGGCATCATGATGAAAGTCCGCAACTGCCGACCGGTTATGCAGGAATGATTCTACTGGCTGCGATTCCTCCTCTGTGGCGATTCATCATGGATCCGAAGGTTGATGCCACAAACAGGAGATGACATTTCAAGTTTTGTAAAGGTTTTGTAAATATGGATGACGATGACCTGTTTTTATGGTAACTATAAAAAAAAGAGACAGTGGAATCAATATGAAATCGCATCTGTATTTGATAAATAAATTTACATCTATAAAGTCGGTATGGAAATGGTTTGGCAGGTTGACCGTCATCGGTGCAGTTCTGGCAATAGCCGGATGCATGTCTGTGGGACCCGATTATGTAAAACCCAATACCAAAGCACCGGAACGATGGCACAGCACGCTGAAGAACGGTCTGGTGTCCGGATCAGATTCCCCGCAGGCCATGACAGCCTGGTGGTCGGAATTGAAAGATCCGGTCCTTACCAATCTCATAAACCATGCTGTAGAAAACAACCTGGATGTCAAGGAAGCACGGGCAAGGATACGCGAGGCAAGGGCCAGGAGAAACATCAGTCAGGCCGGGCAGTATCCGACTGTCACAGCCGAAGGTTCTGCAATCAAAAGCAGAACCAGCGGGGCCAATGGCACCAGCACGGAAGGCGATCTGTTCTCCATGGGTTTTGACGCAGGATGGGAACTGGACCTGTTCGGAGGCGTGCGGCGAAAGGTGGAATCGGCAGAGGCGGATATTGATGCCGGCCGGGAATTGCTTCACCAGACCCTGGTCAGTCTTCTGGCCGAGGTGGCCTTGAATTATGTTGAAACCAGGACGTTTCAGACAAGGATCGATGTGGCAAAGGCCAACCTCCGGTCTCAGGAGGAGACTTACCAGATCGTTGATTCAAAATACCGGGCCGGCCTCAGTAATGAATTGTCCGTGCAGCAGGCATTATACAATCTTTCCAGCACACAGTCACAGATTCCAGCCTTGGAAACCGGTCTGGAGCAGGCCAGGAATCGTCTGGCAGTGCTTTCAGGTATGATGCCGGGTCAACTGCACAAGGAACTGGAGGCTCATGGACAGATACCGGTAACACCCTTGACCCTGGCCATAGGGATACCGGCGGATGCGTTGCGTCAGCGGCCGGATGTGCGCCGGGCTGAACGGCTTCTGGCTGCCCAGACAGCCAGGATCGGAACAGCCAAGGCTGATCTCTATCCGAAAATCAGGCTTGGCGGCAGCATTGGACTGGAATCGCTGTCCGCGGGCGATCTGTTCAACGATGCCACACGCATCTGGAACATAGGTCCGCGTATAAGTTGGCCGATATTCGATGCCGGAGCCATCCGCAACAATATTATAGTCCAGACCGAACTTCAGGAGCAGGCCCTTTACCAATATGAGTCTGCGGTGATGACTGCCCTGGAGGAGGTGGAAAACAATCTGACCGCCTATGTGAATGAACAGCTCCGGCGACAGTCTTTGATTGAGGCGGATAAGGCAGCCCGGAGAGCGGTCATGCTGGCGGAGTATCAGTACAAAGCCGGTCTGGTGGATTTCAACATTGTGCTGGAAGCCCAGCGCTCTGCAAGTTCCTTTCAGGACAGTCTGGCCCAGAGTGACGGTACGGTAATCATCAACCTGATCCGCCTGTATAAATCCATGGGCGGCGGCTGGACTGCTTTTACCTCTGAAAACACTTCTCATAGCGAGTAATCTGTCATGGAATATCCTAAAATGAATCAAGAAAAAACCGTAAGTCAAACCCTGAATATTGGAAAAGACAAAAGAGTTGGGAAAAAAATCAGAGGTTGGATATGGGTGGTTTTTCTGATTTTTGTTTTTCTCACCGGAGCCTACTACTTCCGTTCAAAATCCAACAGCAAAGAACCTCAATATAAAACCCAGGAAGTGACCAAGGGGGACTTGACCGTTACTGTGACGGCTACCGGGAATCTTGCGCCAACCAGCGCCGTGCAGGTGGGCAGCGAGTTGTCCGGTATCATTAAAAGCATTACTGTGGATTTCAACGACCAGGTCAAAATCGGCCAGCCCCTGGTGTACTTAGATGATACCCTGTATCAGGCAGCCGTTATGGGAGCCAGAGCTGCCCTGGCATCGGCCAATGCCAAACTGGCTCAGGCCTTGGCCACAGTGACCCAGAAACAACAGAATCTCAAACGATTGCGTCAGGCCAGCAGTCTTTCAGGGGGCAAGGCCCTTAGTCCATATGACTTGGAGGCGGCTGAAGCGGAGCTGGAGCGGGCAAGGGCAGATGAAGCCAGTGCACGGGCAGCCATTCAGCAGGCCCAGGCCAATCTCATGCTGGATGAGGCCAATCTGGCCAAAACAGTGATTTATTCACCGGTTAACGGAATTGTACTGGAGCGCAATATGGATCCTGGTCAGACCATGGCAGCTTCCTATCAGGCTCCGGTTCTGTTTACCCTGGCGGAAGATCCTACCCAGATGGAATTGCAGGTGGATGTGGACGAAGCGGATGTCGGGCAGATCCGGGATGGACAGGAGGCCACCTTTTCAGTGGATGCGTATCCGGATCGTATCTTTCAGGCACGGATTGTCCAGGTGCGGTATGGGAGCCAGACAACCAATAATGTCGTGACTTATAAAACCCTGCTTACGGTGGACAATCCGGATCTGGTTTTGCGGCCGGGTATGACCGCTACGGCGGATATCATTGTTGAAAAAATCAAAAAGGCTGTTCTGGTGCCCAACGCAGCGTTGCGGTACATACCGCCGGTGG
>CAMBQS010000088.1 GCA_945870015.1 Desulfocicer vacuolatum DSM 3385 | reverse complement strand
CCCCCAAAAAAAAATTATTATATACAATCTTGTATTTCTGAATGATATAATGATATCTGTATTGAAATATCGACACAGGAAAAGGAAAAAACATGCGGAATTTAATAAAATTAACCCTCCTTCTGGGAAGCCTTATTGTTATTGGCGTCATTTTTTACCTGGGTTTCACCTTTCGGTCACTTGATTTTTTCATAGATCGATTGTGGTTCAAATCCATTGGGTATGAGTTTTACTTCTGGCAGCGATTTCTCTATAAATATGTGACATTTGGCGGGATTATTGCCCTGTTCTTCGGCATCTTTTTTTTCAATTTCTGGATCGCCTCCCGATTTCTCGGGGCCACATCCGCATTGGATGTAAATCAGAAAACCTATCGCAAACTCATTGAGATGTTTCGATCCGGGTCCATGAAAATCTATTTCCCCCTTTCCATTGGTCTGGCCATTCCGATTGCCCTGCCTTTTTACCAGCAATGGGAAAAGGGATTGTTGTTTCTATTTGGCAAGGCTTCCGGGGTAAAAGACCCGGTTTTCGGACATGATATCAGTTTTTATCTATTTTCCTTTCCGTTTTTCAAGCTCATTCAGAACGAGCTGTTATTGATTTCTCTGCTTCTGCTGATCAGTATCGCCTTTTTGTACTGGATTGAAAGAAGGATTCTGAAAAGAAATGACCGGGATTTTCCGGCAGGTGCAAAAATTCATGTCAACCTGCTGCTTCTGTTTGCGGTAGCCATCCAGGTCTGGGGATTTGTATTGCAGGGATACTCTCTTCTTTACACAGACAAGCATCAGCCTCATTTCTTTGGTCCGGGATGGACAGAGATGGTGATTATCCTGCCGCTGATTGTATGCTCGGCAATCTTTTTTATCTGTACGGCGGTTTCGGTTGTCTATTACATGGCAAAGGGGAGAGGGGTTAAGAAAATCATTGTTTTTGGCATACTGCTGGTGATTTCCCTGGTTGGAACAAATTCTGATTTTTTACCCAGGCAGATTGAAGAAAACCTGATAGAGGCCAATGTCGTTGCATATGAAAAGCCTTATATTGAAAACAACATTCAGTCCACCCTGGCTGCGTATGATTTAACCGGGATCACAAAGACCCGATATGATATTGAACAGACATATAATATCATTGAAAATCCGAGTGTCCGGGAAAATCTTCGTAACATCCCTGTCTGGGACAGTACCCTTCTGGATGATGTGTACAAACAGATCCAGGGGATTAAACCCTATTATGATTTTCATGGGGTGGATGTCGGGCGGTATAATGTTTCCGGCCGATATCAGCAGGTATATCTGGCTCCCAGGGAACTGGATCTTCGAAATCTTCCGGATTCCGCCCGGACCTGGCAGAGCAAACACCTTCAGTATACTCACGGATACGGTATTGTCATGACCCCTGCTGCCCAGGGAGGAGATGAATCCATGACCTGGTTTCTCCGTGACATGCCCATCAAGTCAGATTACGGTATGCAGGTAACGAATCCGGGTATCTATTATGGGCTGGGCCAATATGACTACGCCATTGTGCCCAACGAAGAGGGAGAGATCGATCATCCCAATGATGAAGCCAACGCACTGGTAAACTATGAAGGAAACGGAGGAATACCGCTTTCGTCCTTATTTGAGAAGGTATTGTTTGCTGCCTACTTTGAGGACCGGAATATCATTACCACAACCAAGACCATGGAAAAAAGCCGGATTTTATTCCGACGGAACATCCGGGAAGCCATCCGGTTGCTGACGCCTTTTTTCCTTCTGGATGATGATCCTTACATTGTGACCACATCCAAAGGACTTTTCTGGATTCAGGATGCCTATACGGTTTCCGGACTCTATCCCAATTCTCAGCCATTCGAAGGGAAATTCAATTATATTCGAAACTCCGTTAAAATTGTTGTGGATGCATATAATGGATCGATCGATTATTATATTGCCTCGAAAGATGATCCGATTATCCGGACGTATGATGTAATTTATCCAAATCTGTTAAAGCCTCTTGATAGCCTGGATACGGAGCTGAAGCAGCACCTGTATTATCCCAAAGATCTTTTTGGCTGTCAGTTGGCCATGTACGGGGATTATCATCAACCAGATCCGGAGATGTTTTATATTCATGAAGATGCCTGGGAACTGCCCAGGCCTTCCTCTGAAAACCAGCCTGTTCCTATGGAGCCATATCATCTTACATTGAATTTGATCGATCCTGAAAAACAGGAATTTCTGCTAGTAAGTCCTTTGAGTCCGATTGGAAGAAGCAATTTAAGTGCACTGGCGATTGCAGGATGTGACGGCAAAAATTACGGCAAGATTTTCATCTATACGTTTCCAAAGGGGATTCAGGTTTACGGTCCTTCGCAGATCAACACGCTGATTGATCAGGATACGGATATTTCCCAGCAGCTTACCCTTTGGGACCAGGCAGGATCTACAGTGATCCGAGGCCGGATGATTATCCTGCCGGTTGGAAAAATTGTGTTGTATATTCAGCCGGTCTATCTGAGTTCAGCGACACGCCTGAAGATACCGGAATTAAAACGGTTGATCGTAAGTCAGGGAGAGGTTGTTGCAATGGCATCATCTCTCGAGGAAGCGATCGAGGCGTTGGAAGGAAAACTTGAAAAAAGAATAGAGCGGCAAAAAAAACGATTCCCAACCGCTGCAGAGCAGACTGAACCGGTAAAGACGGAAGCTGAAAATCTGACGGATCCCATGGAAAAACAAGAGACAGATAAACAAGAGAAGGATTCAGAAATTTCAAGGCCGGAAGATCTGGAAAAATTGGATGTCAATCCTCCTGATGAAAAAGAAGGTCCTGCAGCCGAGTCCTCTGAAGAGAAGATGGATAATCCAGAAGTGGAAAAAGAACCATCTCAGGAGCCTGAAGAAGTGAACACCATATAGCGGAACCAATTCAAAACGATCTATTCCATTTTACGATCAAGATGGCATGATTCGTAAGGGCAGGCCCCTGTGCCTGCCCTTTATGTGACCCAATATAGTGACAACATATTTTTTCAAATGGAATTATTTACAAGCCCACAACCAGTGTTCCCAGAACAGATACACTGAGAATGACGAACATGAACATGCATTCCAATAGATAGTCAAATATTCTTTGTATCATTTTTTTCCTCCAGATATTTTTCCCCGTTATGCCCTGCCCGGAAACAGGGAGGTTCAATTTCATCAAAACAGAGTCGTTTGCCTCAGGATTGTGAAGCTGAATTTCATGGCCCTTCTATATTGTTGTTAAAAAAATCCTGGGCTTCTTCCACTGAATCAAACAGTATCCAATCCCGGCTGATGATGTTCCCTGCCCCTTTTTTGATTCTCACAACCATCGTGTTTCCATGATATTCAAAAAATTCATGGTGATTTTGAACAAAAATGTGTTTGGTCATTTTTTAATCTCCTGTTGAAAGCAAAGGTTGTTTCAAAAGCAAGACAATCTTGTTTATCAATATAATATATAATTTATATAAATAAACATAGAGAATATAAAAAAAATCATGTGGCCCCATTAAATGAATTTTACCGGAATTCTCTGCATACCCAGATAACCTTTCCAATAATACGAATGGTATCCATCTCTTCATTACGCAGATAGATCGGAGAATAATCCTTGTTATCACTGATCAGCACCAGTTTGTTCGGATGTTTTTCAACCCGTTTCACCATAATGGTGTCATCGATTCCAATGGCATACAATGCCCCGGCCAGAATCGCTTTCTGGGATTCGTCAACCAATACGGTGTCTCCATCTTTCAGTTCCGGGGTCATGCTGTTTCCAAAAATATCCATCAACACCATATGCTCTGAATTGCCCTTCTGAAGAAGCCACTCGGCCCGAAAGGAATAGTAGCCTTCGATTTCAGAACCAACCTCAAAGGAGCCGCCTCCTGCACAAAGCCTGGCTTTTACTTTGGGAACACCTTTGAATTCAAAGCCATGGGAATCGGATGGTTTTAAATAGGTGGGGCCGTTACCGGTTTCAATCCAGTCTGGATTGAGTCCGAACAGCCGATACAAGTCCAGCAGCCACTTTGCCGGAAAGTCATTCTTTTTTTTAGCCTGTGTAATGGCAGACCGGTTGATATGTAAGGCAGATGCCAGCTCATTCTGGGAGTTGATGCCGGTTGCAGCGTAGACCCTGTTGAGGAAAGATTCAAATTTGGATGTCGGCATTGTGAACACCTTGATCTGGAAATTATATGGGTTCTGATCCATTGAGTCGCATTTGTTTCATTATATAAACAAATGAAAAATAAAAAGCAACACTTTTTTTCAATAAAAAACCAATATTCCCTGATAAAACTATTTTTCATGGTTTGTGTATCTGTGGTGGTATTGTCCTGAATTTCTTGCTATGATCGCAGAAATTGCAGGCGGATTCTGAAATAAAAGGAAAGTATATCATGGTATTAAAAGAAATAGTCAGTCGAAGTCAAGGGTTGACCATTCACGAGATGCGTTGTGATCAGAGTGACTATTATGAGGTGGTCATCCTGAGTTCTGAAATCGAGAACTGGGAAAAAATTTTGACATCGATTCTGGGCCTGCCAAGAAAGCCGAAAGGAGTAAAACCCAGCGAGGATGATTTGAAGCTCACAAGGGCTTCGGGTGGAATCCGGTTGAATCAGACCCTGTTTGAGCGGTCATTTGGGAACTATTCCATTATCGCAAAATTCTGGCCATGGGATGACAATGAGCATATAACCCTTAAAATGGCTCAGTTGTCCTGATTGAGTTTTGTATGCGGGACTGCAACTCATTTCCGTGTGAGAATTTTGAAAAACAAAGTTATCTTTTTTTAATTTTCAAGACCGGGTTCCCAGATATAGCAGAACCGGTTTTGCAATTGGGGCATCATTCCCTGGGGAATTCCAAGATCAATCAATGAAATCGGTTTGGTGCCCAGTTGCGTCGTGGATGTGTTGTACATATTGTCATCCGGTTGTTCGACACGTCGATAGGTTATGATTTTTGCATTTTTTGGAAGGTTGGTCATTTTTTTGGTATGGGCAACTGCATCGTCCAGATAGCCGACTTCATCGACCAGCCCGATATCAAAAGCATCCTTGGCAAGAAAGATACGAGCGGTGGATACCTGTTCAAGGGCTTCGGGTGTCAGGTTTCGATGTTTTTTAACCAGGGAAATGAAACGGCTGTTCAGGCCATCGATCAACCCCTGAAACATATCGATTTCTTCTTGGGTCGGCTCCCGGAAAGGAGACCCCATATCCTTGTGTTTTCCGGATTTACTTACATCTCTTCGGACACCGATTTTTTCCATCAACCCGAAAGCCTGCCAACGGGGAAAAAGGACGCCAACGGAACCGGTTACGGTTGTTGGATGGGCAACAATATAATCTGCGGGAAGCGAAATATAGTAACCGCCCGATGCGGCAAGGTCCATCATCACCGCAACAACCTTGATTCCTGTTTTTTCTTTAAACCGTAAAATTTCATTATAAATAATATCGCTGGCTGTGACGGTTCCGCCCGGGGAGTCAACCTTTAAAATCACCGCCTTTATATCCGAGTCTTTTTCCGCTTTCCGCAGTTGGGATACGATTTCCTGAAGCATGCTTGGGCCGGAGAGAAGAAAACTTTCTTTGGGTTCATCCCAGATAACGCCTTTTACCTGGATAATCAGAATTTTTTCATCTCCATCCCCCTCGATCGTGAATTCCTGGAGAGGTTCTGTGCCGAATGAAAACAGATTGATTTTCGGTGTTGCACATCCGGATAGTGAAAGAATAAGCAAAAGAAGAACAATCGGGAAAGTGTATTTAGATGGGAAACGGCAGTTCATTGTATCTCCGGTAGATGATTTTTCATGTAATGATGGATGTAATTTCATAGAGTCATTCATTTTCAGGTTTTCACGGTTGAATTCATCCGGTTGTTTTATCCGATGATGAAAGATGTTCCAGTAATATGGTAAGCATACGGCGGATGGGTTCTGCCGCACCCCATAACAACTGATCCCCCACTGTAAAAAGTGTCAGATATTCTTTGCCCAGGTTCAGCTTGCGAATCCGGCCTACCGGTATTTCCAGTGTGCCTGTAACATGAGCCGGAGACAGATATTTCAGGGTGTCTTCTTTTGTATTGGGAACAACCTTTACCCATTGGTTGGATTCGGAAATCAGACCCATAATTTCGTCAACAGGGATATCTTTGGTCAGTTTGATTGTGAGCGCCTGAGAATGGCAGCGCATGGCGCCAATCCGGACGCATATCCCGTCAACCGGAACCATGGTTCTGGTCTGGAGAATCTTATTGGTTTCCGCAGCGCCTTTCCATTCTTCTCTGGTCTGACCGTTTTCCATGGGGGAGTCAATCCATGGGATAACGCTTCCGGCAAGCGGAGCGCCAAAATTTTTAATTGGAAAATCATGGTGATTCATGGTTTCAAGAACCCTTTGATCCAGGTCGGCAATGTCGGATTCCGGATCTTTCAGATACGCTTCCGAAGCCCTGCCGATCCTGTCCATCTGGGATACAAGTTCGCGCATGTTTTTGGCTCCTGCACCGGAAGCTGCCTGGTATGTCATGGAGGTGAGCCATTCGATATACCCTTTCCGGAATAACGCACTGACCCCCATCAGCATCAGGCTGACCGTACAGTTGCCTCCGATAAAATCTTTTTTCCCTTCGGCAAGTGCCTGATCAATCACCTTTCTGTTAACAGGGTCAAGGATGATGACACTGCTGTTTTCCATTCGGAGTGCGGATGCAGCATCCAGCCAGTATCCCTTCCATCCGGATTTTCGAAGCAGCGGGTATATTTTTTTGGTATAATCGCTTCCCTGGCAGGTAACAATGATATCCATTGTTTTCAACATCTCGAGATCAAATGCATCCCTTAACGGAGGGGTAGGCATTCCAATGTCCGGTCCGGGTTGACCAACCTGGGATGTGGTGGCAAAAACAGGTTCAAAACCGGAAAAATCTTTTTCCGCCAGCATCCGTTTCATTAAAACCGAACCAACCATTCCGCGCCATCCGATAAATGCTACTTTACGCATGATCCATCCTTTCCTGTTATCAATATCTGTTTTTGGGTGGGGTTTCCTATTTTTTGTTTTGGAAGTATAAGAACTTGAATGTTTTATGTCAATTGGAAAAGTTACTAATTATTATTGACATTTTGGGTCTTGTGTAATACGCCGTTGGTAACTGCCAAAAAAATTGCCTGTTCATCCTGAATTCAATCTTATCAACATAATACCATTTCCATACCATTCATCTGAAGTAATTCAGAATTGGATGAAGTATATGTTTATACATTGTTTTTTTCCCAATAGGGAAGACGGTATTGTATGATTGATCGATAACTCAGGATTTGTAACGATCGGGAAAATAGATACCGGCTAGGGACAGGTTGATTTTTTTGCGATTACCGGTCTTCGGGAATCCACAGAAAATCAACCGCTTTTTGAGTGATAATCATATATCATCAATCAAAATTATCAGGAAGGAGGAGCGTATGGTTAAACGATTATTCATCTGCCTGCTGGTGATTACCAGCATGGCCTTCTGGGTTCAGGACCAAGCATCCGCATCGAATCTGGCGGATATTGAAACACCCTTGCCGGCGGAAGAAGTGGATTTTACACCGGTAGAGGTATTTGTCAGCCTGGAGCCGGGTGCAAATCCGGACACTTTCCGGGCCTGGCTCAACGGCAAGGAGATCAGTTCGAAATTCCAATCCGTGAGTAACGGTAAAAAAGCCCTGCTGGGTCCGCAGGATGGACTACGGATTTTTGAGGAAGATGAATCCGGATCACTTTATGGCAAAGGGCTAAACCTGCTCAGCACCCTGGTAAAGGGTTCGTCCTGGTGGGCGGATCTGGATTTCCGGATGTTTTTTGTAGAAACCGGAACGGTTCAGACCCAAAGGGATGATAAAGGGGTCTGGTTTATTTCCGGATCGGATCGCGTCAGTCTCTACTATATCTTTGAAGCCATGGGATATTCGGTTGCCTCCGACCGGTTGTGGCAGATGGAGACCTATCGGCGCCAGGGACTGGGTACTCTTTCCGAGATTTTTGGAAAGAGTCAGTTGCCTACGGACATCTTTATCCGCACCATCCGCTACTCAGATGAAGAACTGACACAGGGGTTTGAGGATCTTGACCCGGAGTCTCAAAAGGTGATCAAGGGATATGTTGCCGGCATCAACCGGCGCATCGCTGAGATTCAGAGCAATCCTTCATTACTGCCAATCGAGTTCATCTCTCTTGGATTCCAGCCCGCGAAATGGACCAATGAGCATGTGCTGGCATGGATTTCCATGCTGCTGCGGAATTTTGACCCGGAAGCCCTGGATACCGGGCAGATGGAAAATGCAGCGCTTTATCAGGATCTGGTTGCCCGTTTCCCTGCCTCTGGTCTTGCAATGTTTCAGGATTTGCGTTGGACCAATGATCCGGAAGCGCAGACTTATATTTTGAACGTTCCGGAGGTCGCCACTGCCCCAATTCCGGAACCAGTCGAAGACACCCATGATTTCGGCCCCTTGGCGCAAGCCATGAAAGATCGATTCCTTCAGTTCAAGGAAAGGCTGGAAAAAATCAAAGCCCATGTCAAGATGGGAAGCTATGCCTGGGTGGTATCCGGAGACAAAACCGTATCCAGAAATCCAATTATCTATTCCGGACCCCAGATGGGATTTTCAGCTCCAGCCATTGTAGCAGAAGGATCTATCCAAGCGGGCGGCATGAATGTTTCCGGTATGACCGTACCCGGCATTCCTGGGATTATCATCGGCCGCACGCCGCATCATGCATGGTCTATGCAGGTGGGGCATTCACACACAACAGATTATTACCTGGAGGATATCAGTTCCATCGTCCTTAACCGGTATGAAACCATCCATGTAAAAGGAGGGAGTGATGTCACCATTCCGGTATTCCGGACAGACCATGGCCCGGTGGTCAATCCCATGCCGTTTGATCCAACGGTCGTCAGTGAGGCCAACCCCATTGTTGCATGGAAATACGCCCATTGGGGGTATGAGTTTGATACCATCAGCGGTTTTCTGGGACTGGCCAGGGCGGAAAGCATGGATGAATTTGGTGAGGCAATCGAAGATGTAGGCGTCAGTCAACATTTTTGTTATGCAGACCAGGACGGCAACATCGCCTACTGGATGTCGGGACGGGATCCGGTTCGTCCGACGGGTGAATGGCGGCTGCCACAGGGTGCTGCCGGGCTGCCCCAGGAATGGGATGCCGATGTATTGATTCAGCGCGCTACCGACCGGAACGCATCCCGGGGGTATTACGGTGGATGGAACAACAAGACCCATCCGGGCTATGACAGCGGTTTTAACGGAACCAATACAGCTTACGGGCCGTTCCACCGAAGCCATGTCATCTATGATTATTTTGATGAGACCATTGGAGCGGGTGACAAGCTCGGCTTTGAAGAGGTTCGGGACCTGGCCCTGCGGATCGCGACCACGGATTCATTTGGCGGCGGCGGCAATCCCTGGAAATTTGTGGAAGATGATTTTATTGAGGCGGTCAATGCTGACCCGACACCGGAACGGACTGAGGCCCTTGGGATACTGACAGGTTGGGACGGCCATTTTGTGGCCGGCGGGCCTTCCCAGTGGGCCTTTGGAATGGATCGGGCCGATGGCTGGGTTTTGATGGATGCCTGGATTCGCAGGGTGCTGGAAATGACATTTGCAGACGAACTCGGAGACACGCAGAGCGAGCGGGTGCTGTTCAATGTGCTTCTCCATGGTCTGGCCGATGATGAATCAGGGATCAAAAACAATTATGACTGGTTCCAAAATGCCGATACCAGTGCTCCCGATACTGCGGATGAGATCATCGTCGCAGCACTGGATGAGGTGCTGGCAGAGTTGGGCCCGACGAGGCCCTGGGGAACCAATGCCAGGGGCCTGATTCCGTTCGAGCACACATTTCTCGGAACCCTTTACGCCATGCCTTTTTCCTCCCGGTCGACCTATGCCCATTGCGTGGAATACGGGGAAAACGGGCCGGTGCGCATCGAAAGCATGTTTCCGCTGGGAGAATCCGGGAATATTCTTATGGGCCAGGGCGGTATACCGGTATTTGATCCCAATTTTTACAGTATGACAGGAATTTTCGACGACTTTTCCTACCGTCCTTTCCCTCTGTTTGACAATTAGAAAAAAGGATTTTCATGAATAGCAACCGCCCCGTCTGTTTTCAGTCGGGGCGGTTTTTTTTGACCATATCGGGTCATTCCGTTTCAAGAACCTATCTGGTTGACACATCCGGGGCATTTGGATATAAATCAGTTCAAATAAAGCAGATACCTTTACCCTTCCCTTTTAAAAAAATGGCATTGTGAAAACAAAATTTAT
>CAMBQS010000087.1 GCA_945870015.1 Desulfocicer vacuolatum DSM 3385 | reverse complement strand
GTGCAACAACCGCACAAAAGACTACCAAACCGGCGATGATATACTTTTTATCACTCATCAGCTTCTTCCTCCATTCCTGGTAACGGCTCACCGCGCAGGTCGGTTTCCCTGTTTTCCGATTCACCCGGCATGATTAAAGCGTTACCCACCATTTCATGCAAACCGATAACCCCCACACCCGGCACCCAGTAGTTCATGAGGTCCGGGAAAGCCGCTCTGTCAACAGCGCATATCGTTGCAAGCGTATTGACACCGTATTTTTCATGGACATACTTCACTGCATTGGCTCTCGGGAGACCGCCAGCCATGCGGAGCTCCATATCTTCACCTGCATTCAACCCGGCTCCACTGCCGCAGCAGAAGGTGTTTTCACGTATCGTACCTGGAGGCATTTCATAAAAATGATTACAGACATTACGGATTACATAACGGGGTTCTTCCAGCATACCCATGCCTCGTGAGGGATTACAGGAGTCATGGAAGGTAACTTTCAGATTGTCATTCCGGCCGGGATCTAACTTCAATTTATTATGCCGAATTAAATCCGCAGTAAATTCTGCAATATGAACCATTTTGGTTGATTTTGCATTTTCAAATCTGGTCCCGGTGATAGGCGATACCGGTACCTCAAGAAAATCAGCCGGACCGTTCATGGTATCCATATACTGATTGATCACCCGCCACATGTGGCCGCATTCTCCACCCAGAATCCACTTGACACCCAAGCGTTTTGCTTCTGCATACATTTTTGCATTCAGTCTTTTCATCACCTCGTGGGAAGTAAAAAAACCAAAATTACCACCTTCGGAAGCATATGTAGACCAGGTGACATCCAGTCCGTATTCTTTTTTCAAATAATCAAAAAGAAGCAAATACCCCATACAGGTATAGGTTCCGGGATCAGCAAACACATCACCGGAAGGAGTAACAAATAAGATATCCGCACCTTTTTTATTATAATTGGGCTCCACCCGGATACCGGTGATCTCTTCAAGATCATCCACAAAAAAATCCAGCATATCTTTAAAGGCATGCGGCTGAATTCCCAGATGGTTTCCGGTTTTAAAACAGTTGGAAACCGGTGTGGCAATCCAATCAATATTCAACCCCAGAAGGTTCAACAGTTCTCTTCCGAGAAGCGTAATCTCTGCGGTATCGATGCCATAAGGGCAGAAGACGGAACATCTCCGGCACTGTGAGCATTGAAACAGATAATACCACCACTCTTTTAATACATCGAGTGTCATTGGCCGTGCACCGCCGATCCGGCCGAGAATCTTTCCCGCGGTTGTAAAATCGTTTCGGTAAACCGATCGAAGTAGTTCCGCTCGTAAAACCGGCATGTTTTTCGGATCACCCGTACCAATAAAAAAATGGCATTTATCGGCGCAGGCTCCACACCGCACACAAACATCCATGAAAATCTTGAAAGACCGGTATTTGTCCAGACGCTCCTTGAAACCGTTATGGATAATCTCTTTCCAGTTTTGCGGCAGTTTCCAATCCGCATCAAGCGGATTCCACTCCCTTGCATTGGGAAGAGACAGGGTTTCAACACTTTTATAGTTTGCTGCATAACAATAAATCCCCTTACGGATCACCGTCGGGGTATCCATCCAACCCGTTTTGGGCGGGTTATGATTGATCTGTATTAACTCATCTGCTTTTGGAAGATCTGCCATTATACTTGCTCCTTTTCCACTGGGAGTCCAGCTTCTATCATTTTTTCCCTGAAATGATCTTCATACTCTTCATATGTATGAGTTTTAACAGGATAATTCCAAGGATTAACATGCCTTTTCGCACGGGTATCCGTTGTCATGTTCCGGGTTGGACTCAGGAAAACGCCACCCATATGCATGAGCTTGCTGAATGGGAAATATGCGAAAAGCACGCTGACAAGAAAAATATGGATAAAAAACAACCCTCCAATACCTTCCGGAATGGAAGGATGAAGTGTAACAAGACTCATTGTCAGAGCCTTTACCCCTACCACGTCAATTTTAGCAAAATACCGCATCAGAATCCCGGTCAATGCAATACCCATGATCAAAAACAGCGGGAAAAAATCTGCGGCAAGTGAAATATATTTTACTTTGGGTCCAAATACCCTTCGAAGAAATAAAAAAGTGACTGCTGCGAGAAGAACCAGACCGGACAGAAAAATGCCGGGAAGCCCGACTCCAATTACAGGGCTGTAAAACTCAATCCTGAAAAAGGAATCCAGTTGTTCCACCATCTGAATACAGAAAGGTACCGGCTCCAGAAAAAATCTCAAATGCCGGACCAGAACGGTAAGGAAAGAATAATGAAAAGCCAGTGCCGCTGCCCAGAGCCAGATTTCCCAGCGGTATGAAATTCTAACCCCGGTATCTGTCTTGTTAAAAGACATGCTGGTATTTCGAAATAGCGATCGAAACAAAAAAACTTCCAGAATCATCCGGATCAGCAAACCACCCTTTGACGTTGGATTGTCTATCCAGTTGGGTTCGATCCAGGACATGGTTTTTTGCTGACCGCATGTTGTGGGTATCGCAAATGGTACCGGTGACTTGGCCCAGTCCAGAATACGGACAGCGAAACCAGCAATAAAAATGACAACCGACAGGTAGGGTATCCAAATCCCGAAAAGCCCCTGCAGGCCAATCACCTCAGCCCCCACATAGGAAAGCAGGCAAAGAAACAAGACTGCCATGAGGGAATACATATAATTTACATTCATATACCTGTACCTCACTATCCCCGGTTTCAAACAGACCCGATGATCCGGAAACCTGTTCGAACCTTCATCAATATTAAATAGTTGACTTATTGAGACCCGGTGGTTCCTCCGAAATCTCAGCAATCAATCCTGCACGCTTGAACGCTTTGTAAACCTTATTTTTTTCTTCATTTGCCTTCAGGCTGTAAATCTGCTCCCGGCACTCTACAAAGATATCAAACGCCAGAAAAAGAAGCTGATCCACCTTTTCATCAAAAACCCGGATCTCTTTCTGTTCACCATCTTTTTCCAGATGTTTTTTTACTTTTTCTCGAACGATTGTTTTTACGGGAAGTATAAATACAACAGCCTGGGACGGGGTAAAATTCTGTATTGCCCGGACACGGATAATCGGATCCAGAAAGAGCCTTATTTTTTTCCAGTCCGTGTCTGAAATCAATTCATCAAATATGGAATGGAGCCCTTCTGAAACGCCATTCCCGACAGGGTTGGCAAACGGATCTGTTTGAGATTTCAAAAACTGGGAAGTATCGACCGGGTATGTGCTGAAAACAACATCAATCCATTTTTTCACAATGGCAGACTTGTTCTTTTCAAGTAGTTCTTTCAGCCCCATGATTGCCCCTGATACCCGGATCATCACCTAACCGTTTCCAGGAAGATTCGAAAAAATATAATTTTAAATTTATTATTTTACGATCTTACACTCTAAAGAAAATGTTTTATAGTCAACTCCCTATTTCATGTCAAGAATAAAGAAAAAAAATTATCAAGGTTGTGGCCTGTCATCCATAAAAACGATTATTGTAAAATCGTTGTGATATAGTATACACACTCAATAAAAAGAATTATCCGGCAACCCGATTCCCCGCTATAATAAGGAGCCTCCATGAACAGCTATCTGTTTTATGACCTTGAAACCAGTGGTCTGAATAAAGCTTTTGATCAGATCATACAATTTGCTGCCATACGGACAGATATGCAACTCAATGAAATCGAGCGATACAACTTCCTGGTCAAACTCAGGCCGGATGTTATTCCGTCTCCGAAAGCGCTTATTACCCATAAAATTCCCATCTCAAAAACAATGACCGGTATGAGCGAATATGAGGCTGCAAAAAAAATTCACCGTCTGATAAATGAGCCAGGAACCATAAGCCTTGGCTACAACACGCTCCGGTTTGATGATGAATTTCTAAGGTTCACCTTTCACCGGAATCTTTTACCCCCTTACACGCATCAATATAATCATGGCTGCCGAAGGATGGATATCTTCCCGATCACAGTCATGTTCAGATTATACAGGGAAAAGGTATTGTCCTGGCCCAGCAGAAACGGGAAGCCTTCACTCAAACTGGAGGATTTAAACGCCGACAATGGATTGGCAGCAGGGGCTTCGCATGATGCCCTGGTCGATGTTGAAGCAACAATTGCCTTGACTCGTCATTTTATAAAAGAAAGTGATATGTGGAACTATCTGTCCGGCCATTTTTTGAAGGAAGTGGATCGCCAAAGAGCAGAGAATCTGCCGGTATCATTTCAAAACGATCAGTTCAAACACACTCATGGAATATTAGTCAGCAGTGAATTTGGAGCGGATATGCAATTTCAGGCTCCTGTACTGTTTATCGGCAGTTCCATTCCCTATTCAAACCAGACACTCTGGCTTCGAATGGACCTCCCTGAGCTGAGGGAAACGACAATGGATTCAATCCGCGAAACAACATGGGTCATCCGGAAACGGTTTGGAGAGCCGGGGATTCTTTTACCGCCGCTGGAACGGTATATCCATATCCTGGAAAACAAACGGATGGTTGAACATAACAAAAATCTTGAATGGATACGATCCAATATTGAACTTTTTCATTCCATCATAAGATATCATCAAACATTCCGCTATCCTGAAATTCCAAACCTGGATGCAGATGCAGCGCTTTATCAAATGGGATTCCATTCCCATAAAACAGAAGCGTTGTGCAGAGAATTCCACCTTGCCCCCTTTTCCGGAAAACTGAAATTGATCAGTCAATTTCAAACACCGGAAACCAGCACACTTGCCGGCAGGATTCTGGCCCGGAATTTTTCGGAAACGCTGCCCAAAGAGATTGAAAACCAGTTTGCAACATACTTATCCAGGCTGAGTCCGGAATCTCCGGAATCCGCGATGGTCGACTACAAAGGTGAGGCCCGAACCACACCGGCCGGAGCGTTGATGGATATCCAAAAAATAAAAACCGAAGAGAAAATCGAACAGGCCCAGGTCATACTGCTTGATGAACTGGAAACCTATCTGATTCAGACTTTTCAGAGCATTTGAGACAACAGCCCCGGAATCAGGTTCCCTGAGCCGCCTCCGCCGATATTCTTTCAGGGGGAGGTTCTAATGGCGGCAGGCCATGCCGGCATTTTTTGCATTCCCAATTTTTTTCCCACACAGAATGAATCTGCTGCACATTCACAAGCACCGCCATATCATACTTGAACCGGTCCGCTCCCCCATCCGGTATCTTGATCAGAAATATCTTATGGTTCATGGTATAGTGTCTGAGCCAATCCCGGTATTTGTTATCGTCCCCGACAATCACCAGCAATTTGTCACCATATTGGGTTTTTACCTGCCAGGAATGATACAGTTTCAGCTCCCCTCCGCCGACAATCATCTGCTCTTTATAATGCTCTTCAACGAGCTCGACAAGGTAATCTTGCGCAAATCCTTGCCGCGGAATCAATAACATCAATGCAAAAAGAAAAATTTTTACGCCCACGAATATTTTCTCCATTTATGGCTCTGATGGCACAGGATAATGATTGCCTCATGTGGAAATGAGTTGTTTCTTTCAATCGGCAGAATTTTATCTTTTCTTTAGAAAAGAAGCATCGCAGCAGGCATGAGTGTTGAACAATCAGGCAGGTATAAACGCAATCTCAATGGCTGATTCCGTCAAATTAGTTTCTGGATGGCAAAAAAAAGAATCGGAATGAATATCGCCGGCAGCATATTGCCGACATTTATTTTTCGAATTTCAAGGAGATTAAATCCTATGGCCATGATCAGCAGGCCGCCGGTGGACGACATCTGGGAAATCACTTCCGGTGTTAACAACGGCTTGATCAAAACAGCGCTTACCGTTATTGCCCCCTGATACAATAATACAGGCAGAGATGAAAGCAGCACACCGATCCCCATCGTGGATGCCATTACAATCGATGTGATGCCATCCAGAACCGATTTGGCAAAAAGTGTCTGGTGGTTCCCTGAAAGACCGCTTTCCAAAGACCCTACGATGGCCATCGCACCGACGCAGTATATCAGACTGGCTGCGACAAACCCCTGAGAAATATTTCCATAACTACCGGCCAGCTTTTTATCAAACCATTGACCGATGCGATCCAACCCCTTTTCGATTCCAAGGAATTCACCGATAATACAACCAACAACAAGACTCAGGATAACAATTAATAGATCATTACCTCCAAAAGCATTCTTAAGGCCGATCAAAACGACGGAAAGCCCGATTGCATCCATTAAAATTCTACTATAGCGAGCAGGAATGCCACCTTTTATGGCGACACCCAGAAGGCTCCCGGCAATTATCGCAGCTACATTTACAGCCGTCCCCAGCATCTTTTCTCACACCCAAAATTGAATAATGCCAAAAATTGAATAATGATAGATAAAAAGTGGATTACTTTGGAAAAATAATGTATATTTCACTTGGACTCTTTACAACAATATGTCAATAAAAAATACGCAATGGCAACACTTGAAAAGGCAATTTCCATCGCATTGGAAGCGCATGAGGGGTTTCTGGATAAATCTTCCGCCCCTTATATCCTGCATCCCTTGAGAATCATGTTGCAAATGGACACACAGGAAGAGATGATTGTCGCCGTGTTGCATGATGTTATTGAGGACAGTGATTATAGCATTGCCATGCTGAAGGAAATCGGTTTTTCCGATGAGGTCATCGAAGCGCTGGAGAGCGTAACCAGGAAGGCTGAGGAACCCTATGAAGAGTATATCCTGAGAGCTGGCTCAAATGAGTTGGGACGAAAAGTCAAACGTGCTGACCTGATGGATAATCTAACAATTTCAAGAATCAAAAAACTCACCAATCGTGACCTGGAACGGATTCAAAAATATCATCAGGCGTTGGAAATACTCAAGGATACCCATTCTCCAAAAAAATCAGGTAAACAAGGGCCCTATACATTATTTTTAGGAGAAATATAAAACTGCCATCAGGATTTACGAATCAATTGACATGTAAGCCTTTTTTAACTATGCTACGATTATAAAAAAATATGTACCCTTATCTTTAACCGAATAAAACGATTGAGCTGGATTTTAATTGTTATCAAATAAAGGAGGCATTCATGTGTAAATCCCTGACGAAACCGATAGCCCTTTTCTTATCTGCGATACTGATTCTATTTTCGTTTGGATCGACTGCCTTTGCTCTGGAAAATGATCCAAGTGCAGGGGCAATGATTGCAGATACAGTTTTAGCCCGCCCAATGGGTATTGCTACCACGATCGTCGGTTCTGCCCTGTTTGTTGTCTCTCTTCCCTTTTCAGCACTTGGAGGCAATGTAAAAATAGCATATAATAAACTGGTTAAAGAGCCCTTTGTATTTTCATTCAAGAGACCGCTCGGAGATTTTTAGATACAAATTTTTGCCGTTACCCAATACATGCTTTTTCCGTAACCGTTTCGCTCTTTGGAAAAATAAAGTTTGATCAACGTCACAGGGATATCAGCCCGACCTGCCCATCAGGTATGATATTGCCATATCTGATGGAGCCAGTCCCCATTTTTTTTAGTAAAAAATGAATGTATTGAGATTTGGAGACAATATACCGGGAATAGCCGGTGATTTGTGGGAAATGGTGCCATTTAGAAGTTTTCCTCCGGCAATTTCCCATTTCCCGGCATAAATGATGATATCTGCATGGTTCATTGTGACATTCTGTATTTTCCCTGAGCTGATTGTTTTGGTTTCACCACCCAGAAGAAGATGAACAGAATCAAACAAGCAGTTCAAGATAACATTCTTTTCGCCATAGGCCAATACAACTTTGCCCTTGCCCAAAAATCGGACTCGATCTGCAATGATCCTTCCTGGATAACAGGTGAGTTCCGGGATAGATTGTTTGCTACCAGCAATAATTCTAAACCCTTTCAGGTTTACCTCAACACCGGATTCAATTCTCAATTCAACAATTTCCGCTGATTCAGATCTCTTCCAGATCTGGACATCTCCTTTTAATTCAAAAGGAGAATGCTTCAGATCCCACGTCGTATTTTCCGTGATCTGACCACTGACCTCTGCACTCTCAGCTCTTGTTATCATAAGAGCCAAGACAAAACCCAGGATAAAAACCATTCCCTTGCTTGCACTTTTACAATTTACTTTTTTTGAGGCGTGCATAAGAATCACCTCCTGAAATCCGTACTATTGCATTGTTCTATCAGCTTTATTTTGATGTGCTTCTTTGTAGGCCTTAGCAAAGAGTTAATTCGTGTTTGATAACCTTTTCCCTGATGCTTAAACCATTATAATACATCCTCATCAATTCACAAAGTGACCTGAATTTTTCTATCAACTGGTTTTAGGCCTTTTCGGAGGACGGCTTTTGCAAACATTTCCGGTGTGATCTCAGAATTATCAGAAAAATCGATATCTTTATCATCTAGTTTATCAACACGATCCCAGTTAGTCTGGGATTTGTGAGAAATAGTTCTTTTCTTCATACGTTGTCGCCTTTCGTATTGAAATGACCCTTATCGATTCCTCGTCCTCTGTGTGAACAACCACAACAACTCTTCCTTCAAGAATTCCAAATGTATTAAGTTTCAATCCGTTAATTTAGTCTGGCAAAAATCACTGGCTTTAAAATGAGTGGGCAATAATTAAAAAAACCCCTTGCATTTTAAATAGCAACTATGATTAATTTAGAAAAGTTTAAAATTATTAATTAAGAGCCAATTTCAAAAGTCTGTTGTTATAGTTCCAGCGAAAGCTGAACACGAAGTAAGGTGTAACAATATCCAGTATTTTCAGTTCTTTTCTGGACATGGACTTTCGCCGGTATGACGCTTTTCAATCGTTTTGAAATTGGCTCTTAAGAAGAGCTTTACTTAACTTTTCCGGAGCAACTTATGAATAATTTTCAGGCAGGTCAATACATAAATCAGGGCAGACATAAGAGCTTCCAGCCAGAAAAAATCAATAGAAAATGGCAAATTGAGAATATGGAGATATTGAGTCTATTGAGCCAAGCCGATAGACAGATAGGGCGCCTTGGTATGTATTCTGAATATATTCCGAATATTAATCTATTCATAAGTATGCATGTATTAAAAGAAGCATCTCAATCAAGCAAAATAGAGGGCACGAAAACAAATATTGAAGAAGCGTTATTGGATAAAGAGGATGTGAATGAAGATAAAAAAGATGACTGGGAGGAGGTTCAAAACTATATTTCCGCTCTGAATACAGCAATAGCTTCCCTGGAAAAACTCCCATTTTCCTCAAGACTGATAAAGGAAACACATAAAATATTGTTAAAAGGGGTTCGAGGAAAACATAAAAATCCAGGTGAATACAGAAGCAGCCAGAATTGGATAGGTGGCGCAACTATTAATGACGCGCTATTCGTTCCCCCATCCCATCTGACCATAAACGAATATATGGGAGATCTGGAAAATTTTGCTCATAATGACGAGCATTATTTTCCGGACTTATTAAAGATAGCTTTGCTGCACTACCAGTTTGAAACGATTCATCCCTTTTTGGATGGCAATGGACGTGTGGGGCGGTTAATGATTACTCTTTATTTGGTCGAAAAGGGAATATTAAAGAAACCTGTTTTATATTTATCTGATTTTTTAGAAAAAAACAGGACCTTATATTATGATAACTTAACACGAGTGCGTGAAAAAAATGATTTAACCCAATGGTTCAAATTTTTCCTTGTTGGTGTTATTGAAACTGCAAAGAACAGCATCAAGACATTTGACAACATACTTAAATTGCAAAAAAATATTGAAAGCAAACTGCAAAACCTTGGAAGCCGATCTAAAAATGCACAGGCAATGGTAAATTATTTGTTTCAACGCCCTGTTATCAATGCCCAGTTGGCAAAAAAACTTACTAATCTTTCACCGCCATCGGTCTATAAATTAATAAGTGAAATGGAAAATCTCGGCATACTAAAAGAAATCACAGGCTTAAAAAGAGGCAAGCAGTATTTATTCAGAGAATATACGAATCTTTTTACATAAAACCAACGAGCCGTCCCTAAATCTGGAAAGCAGCATTTTTATAGGGTTGGAAAAATACAATGGGCTTAGAGTATCATTTCTCTAAGCCCATGATTTTTATGGCGGGAGCGACGGGACTCGAACCCGCGACCTCCGGCGTGACAGATCGCTCCTGAGCGTATTTCACCTTTATTTACCGCACATTAGAACCATTCAGAACCATTTATAGCCGTCAAAAGCCGTCTAAAAAGCCGTCAAATATTTTTCTGATCACAGGCAAAACTTTAAATCGTTTAAAGTGCGTATATCCACCACCCCTGGCAGTGTAATTACAATCTGCCCTAAAAAGTGTAACAAAAAGGCAAAAAGTGTAAAACAGGCGTAATTACAAGGGTATGGCGATTACAGTA
>CAMBQS010000086.1 GCA_945870015.1 Desulfocicer vacuolatum DSM 3385 | reverse complement strand
CAAGCACTTCTGAGAACATCACCGGACTGTCATCCAATACCACTTATTACTTTACAATTTCTGCGGTTGACAACCGGAACGATATTTCGGAACAGAGCGAAACGCTTTCCATCACCACCTTGCAATAGTCCGGGATGAATATAAAATTTTCCCAATGAATACAGGATGGTTTGACATCCTTTTCACGGTTCTTTATACTCATCTCATGACGGTTTTATATAAATAATCAATTCCCAAGAGAGAGTATATCTATGCCGGAAACCCAACCAGCCATTACAAAAAATAATTTCACCCGTAGAGAATTTCTTTATGCCGCGTCCATTGCTGCTGCAGGTTTTGCAACCGGATGCGCAGTGAATCCCGTAACCGGTAAATCTCAACTGATTTTTGTCTCGGAAGAGAAAGAGATCCAGATGGACAGGCAAAGCTCTCCATACCAACTTTCAACAGATTACGGCAGGATTCAGGATTCATCTTTAAATGACTATCTGAACAGGACAGGAAAGGCAATCGCGGCCAAAACCCATCGGCCGAACATGCCATATTCATTTCAAGGAGTGAATGCCACCTATATCAATGCATATGCATTTCCAGGGGGAACAATCGCTGCGACCAGGGGCATCCTGCTGAGTCTTGAAGATGAAGCGGAACTGGCCGCTCTTTTCGGGCATGAGCTGGGTCATGTAAATGCAAGGCATACAGCACAACAGATGTCAAAATCCATGTTGACACAAGCTGTTGTCGGGGGAATTGCCGTTTATGCAGGAACCAAAAATTCTGCTTACTCGCAGGTAGCGTCATCACTCGGCATGATGGGCGCCGGTGCACTGCTGGCCTCCTACAGCAGGGATAATGAACGGGAGGCCGATGCGCTTGCCCTGGAATATATGACCAAAGCTGGTTATAATCCGGATGGTTGTAAAGGGCTGATGGATATGTTGAGAAGCATGTCCAAACATAAACCCGGCACGCTGGAGCTGATGTTCTCGACCCACCCCATGAGCGATGAAAGATACCGGAAAACCGTAGAAGAAATACAGACAAAATATCAGGCAGACCAGAATAAGCCGGTCTACCGTGAACGGTATATGGATCATACGGCTGGATTGCGGAAAATAAAAACAGCCATTGAATCACTTCAAAATGGTGAAAAGCTGCTGGCTGGACAGAAATACAGCCAGGCGGAAGAATCCTTTACCAGAGCCCTTTCCATTGCGCCGGATGATTATGCCGGATTGTTGATGATGGCCCAGTGCCAAATCATGATGAACAATCATACCCGTGCGGAACAGTTCGCAGAAAAAGCAGGACATATTTTTCCGCAGGAACCCGGATCCCTGCACCTGAACGGGCTTGCAAAAATGAACCAGAAAAAATTCAGTCCGGCCTTTGACCAGTTCAGAAAATATGAAAAAATGCTACCCGGAAACCCCAACACAACTTTTTATCAGGGGTATTGTCTGGAAAATATGAAACAGACAAAAACAGCCGCGGATCATTACAAATCCTATCTTCAGGCGGTAAACCAGGGAGAAAAGGCAAAACATGCGTATCAGAAACTGGTTGAGTGGGGATATATCAAGCAACCGGCGAAATAAACCAGTATATCGAAAAAGCTGAACTTCTCCTTTTTTCAATCAATCTTGTGGCTTGATCAGCCAATTTTCAAATCTCAGGGACTGGATACGAGAGAAGTGTTTTGTATTTCTTCAAAGTTCTTCCATTTATGGATTACAGATAAAAGGCCCTTTCTTTTTTCTGCTTGTTCAAGTTCCTGCAAGTCTTTCATACTTATAATTGCAGCAACCGGGCGATTACGTTTTGTAATGATTACGCGATACTTTGAAAAAGCACTTCGATTTATAAATTCAGAAAATTGTTTTTTTGCATCCACTACTGAAACGGTAATTTTTTCCATTTGTCATTCTCCATTCCGAATAAGTCATTATGTCCTTAAAGACTATTTATTGCAACCCATTTTGTCAATCAAGAAAAATCATCAAAAATAATCTGCCGGAATGGGAAACTTCAATCTGGGAAATTTCAATCTGTTGACATAAAATACAATTTTTGCGATACTTAAAACATAAAAAAAAGAAACGAAATGACTACCGACAAAAAGCCGGTGGGTTCAATTTTATTTAAGACTGATAAATCATTCAAATAAAGCCCCAAAAAAAGATAAAATCATCTGAGATTACAATTTTAACGATTCGCTATCATCAATTTCTGTTAAAATGCATGATACAGGACAAGCGGTTTACACAGGAGGAAATATGGCCACCAAAGTGAATCCTACTTTCCAGAACCATCTTGTTTCAGTGAAAGAGGGAACCCGAAAATTCGAAAATGCATTTCAAGGCGTATCCAGAATGATTCTGGAAAAAAAGATCGACAAGGTAGTGGTAAACGGAAAAACAACCTATGATTTTGAAATTTTCCGTAAGGGGAAAAAACATATCATCGGCATGTATGACGAGCTGAACAGCTTTGTCTCCTATGTTAAAGACGCTGCGGAAGGTGGATCATCCAAAGAGATGGCGTATGTCCTGGTGGGGGAACCGGGTAACGGGAAAACCTTTTTTGTGGATTATCTCTGTGCAAAATATAGGGAATTTCTATCCATCCCGGTGAATAAAAAATACACCTTCAAGTTTATGAATCTGGACAAGCTGGGAACCTATGGCAGGATCACGGCTATTGAATCCCAGACCTACGAAGACCCCATGATACTGGGAATGAACCTGTTTGAGGATCTGGATGAAAATAAAAAATTTCTTTCCCAGAAAGCGGGTTTCACGGACCCTGAGATCGAAACCCTGTTTGAAAACTACCGCCCGTTAGGCGCGTGCAGTGGATACATCTGGAATGACATCCGCAATTTAACAGACGGTAAAATCGCACAGATGATCAATTTTATTGAAATTGTGCCGGTTCCGCTTACGGAAAGCCTGGGAACGATTACCGGAAAATATCCGGCAAAAGACAAAATCACTTCTTCAGCCGTTGATCTTCTGGGAGAAGAATCCATTCAGCGGCTGCTGCATATCACGGATACCAACAATCCATACCGATTTGATTTGCGGCGGGGTGCATTGGCCCGCGTGGCCGGCGGGGGTATCCATTTCAGCGATGAGATCTATAAAAACAAAAAAGACCTGGTTCAGGTATATCTGGGTGTCATCCAGAACCGGAACATTGAGATGGACGGATTCAAGTGGCCGATTGATACACTGATCATCGCAACCAGCAACAATTCGGAATTCAACCGGTTCCTGGAAGAAAAAGAGGAAGCTCCGATTGTGGACAGATGCCGCATCTGCTATGTTTCCCACAATACCAATTACAAACTGCAGAAAGAACTGACGGAATACGCCATCGGCAGCGATTCTAAAACAACACTGACCATGGAAGCCCTTCACCAGGACCCCAATCTGAACTATGCTTCCTCTGTAGCAATTGTTCTTTCCAGGCTCCCACGAACCGAAAAAATCACTCCGATCGAAGCCATGAAGCTTGCTGCCGGAGAGGTTGCCGGAGAAAAAAGCATCAAGACACTGGCCGAAGTAATTGACACGCTGAACCAGGAACCGGACATCACCAAACGGTTCGGGCAAAAAGGGCTGGGACAGAGAAATCTGGGCAGAGCGGTTCAACTGATGATTGAAAGCTCGGAAACCAACGAAGGCAAGTGTATGTTTGCCTATGATATTTTTAAAACCATCGAACGTGTCATACTGGACTATGTCAACGATGTCGCTGACCGGAGTAAATATCTGGAAGATCTGAAAACCGCAAAAGGGCTTTACCGGGAACGCATCATGACGGAGATGTTCAATGCCTATATGGATGAACCCCTGGCGATCACAAAAGATGTAATGAGCTATGTCAACATGATTATCGGGATTGATGCAGAGAATCTCGGCCCGGATAAAATGTGGAAATTCAAGGACCCGCAGACCGGAGAACTGAAAGCGATCAAAATCGATAAGCGATACATTAACAGCATTGAAGAACGGCTGGGATTGAAAACCGATGAGCAGCGGGAAACCTTCCGGACATCCATCCGGAAGATTTACGGTCAGAAGATTTCCATGGATCCCAACTACAACTTCATGGACAACCTTGAACTGGTAAAAGCCGTCACCGATGTTCGTCTGAAATCCGATATTGCCGGAGCCGGAAGTCTGATCGGTGCCCTGGCAAACCGGACAAATGAAGAAAACAAGCAATTGTATGATCGCATGATCAATACCATGCTGAATAAACTGGGTTATTGTAAGACCTGTGCACAAAAAACAATCGAATATTTCTGTACCCAGGAAGATGAGAAGTAGTTGAGATATGGATCCAAAATTTTATACATACTATCAGGAGCTCAAAAAAACAGGACTGTCCGCTGAACAGGAGAAGCTCATCCAGGAGGAGATGAAATTTGAGGGAACCCATTCTCCTGAACCACACTCCGGAGATTTCAATCTTCACGGAACAGGGAAGTCATTGCTCAACCCCATGGACCTGTATTCCTGGAATGACTTCACTGCTCTTCACCGGAATCCGCCTCCAGTCTATTCCTATGCAACTGCGCTTCGGTCACTCGATGATCTCCTTCAACGGGATAAACAGCGGGAAGAGGATAACTTTCCCCGGAAGGTAAGAGTCGGCAGACTGGTCAAACCGGGAAAAGGTGGAAAAAATAATGTCATCATCGTACCCACAACCGTTGAGGAAAAATTCATCCATGATTCTTCTTCTGGAAAAGAGGAAGAAGAAACCATGGGAGGCGCCGGTGAAGGGGAAGAAGGAGATATTCTCGGTGAGCAGCCCATCCGGCCCGAGGATGGCCAGGATTCAAGCGGACCGGGCGAAGGAGAGGGAGGAACCCATGAAATCGAATCCAGTGCATATGACCTCGGCAAAATCCTTAGTGAGCAGTTTCATTTGCCCAATATAAAGGACAAAGGGAAAAAAAGATCCCTGACACGGTACACCTATGACATGACCGATAAAAACAGGGGCTTTGGCCAGATTCTGGATAAAAAAGCGACCCTGCGAAAAGTGCTGGAAACCAATATCGCTCTTGGAAATGTTCCGGACTACTGTAACATTGATCCGACACGATTTCTCATTGCGCCCAGTGACAAGGTATACCGCGTTCTTTCACGGGAAAAAGATTATGAATCCCAAGCTGTTGTTTTTTTCCTGAGAGACTACTCCGGTTCCATGTCCGGGAAACCGACCAGCCTTGTTGTGGCCCAGCATGTTTTGATCTACAGTTGGCTTGTATATCAATACTCCATGCAGGTAGAATCACGATTTATCCTTCATGATACGGAAGCAAGAGAAGTTCCGGATTTTTACACCTACTACAACTCAAAGGTAGCCGGAGGAACAAAAGTATCCTCCGCCTACAAACTCGTAAATGAAATTGTCGAAAAAGACAATCTTGCACAGAACTATAACATCTACATCTTTCATGGCACAGATGGTGATGACTGGGATACGGACGGCAAGGAATCCATTCCGCTGCTGAATAAGATGACCACCTATGCCAACCGTATCGGGATCACCATTGCCGAACGGGCATATGGTTCCAAAAAAGAGAGTGAGGTTGAAAAATATATTAAAAAATCAAATCTTCTAACGCAAAAACCAAAGCTGATCCGGATGGATGTTCTGAATGAGAATGCGGATGAGCCAAGGCTGATTGAAGGAATCAAACATCTTTTATCCGAGTGATGAATGGAACTGATTAATCAACATACCAAAAAAATCATGGAAGGCTGCAAGGAGCGGGCACGGGATGCCGGGCTTTCCTTTGATAACGAAACGCTTGAATATATTGTAACCAACCGGGATCTTCTGGAGCTCTCCCCCAAAGTCATGATTCCGACCCTTTATGACTACTGGGTGCATGATGTAGAGGTTCTCAAGGAACAGGGGCGATATGAACTGTACCCCAGCAACCCATATGAAACCGTCATCAACACGAGACCGGCCATATCCTTTTATAATGACAACAATCCGGACTGGCTGAACGTCATGATCTTCTACCATGTTCTGGCGCACATCGATTTTTTTCAGAACAACCTCTATTACCGTCACACCTGGGACTTTGATTTCACGGGCCAGGCGCTCGCAGATAAGCGTCTTATCGCCCGGCTTCGATCTGAAAAAGGAAGATGGGTGGATTACACCATTGAATTCGCCCGCGGCATCGATAATATTGTCGGGTACTTCAAGGAACTGTCTCAATTTAATGGCGCATTCAAACCCTTGAAAACCAGCCGCCTGGATTTTTACTTTGACCTGTTTCTTCAAACAGAAAAAAAAATACCGGTTCACGAGTATATTCAGGAGATCGAAAAATACAATCAACATATCCGGGAGTCGGGCGATATTCCAGGTGAAAAAGCCTTCTTCTCCGCAGTCACCACAAAATATCCGGAGTTTGACGCCATTTATGAAAGGTATTGTGAAGAGAAAACTAAACCATATATTGACCTGCTCCAGTTCCTGATTGAACACTCACCCTTTCTGAACCAGAATGAAAACCAATGGATGAAATCCATTCTGCAGGTGGTCCGGAAAACATCCCTGTTTTTTCAGCCGCAGATCCGGACAAAAATCATGAATGAAGGATGGGCCAGTTATTGGCATGAAAATTTATTCCTGATGGATGACCGTATCAAAGGACACGAAGTGGAGTTTGCGCGCGTAAATGCCGGTGTCACCGCCCTGCCCCGTGTCGGACTGAATCCATATGCGCTGGGGATGCGTCTTTTTTATCAACTCGAAGAGATCGCTGACAAGGGCAAATATTCCATTCGATTCCGTCGGATACTGGACGCTGTTGCACGGGACAAATTTGACTTACAGACTGGAAAGGGGAAGGAGTTCATATTTGCCATCCGGGAAAATTTCGCTGACTTTCTGTTTGTGAACACCTTCATTGATCAGGACTTCGTTGATAAAAACAGATTGTTTGTGGCCGGCAAAAGACTGAATCAAACCAAGACAGCATGGCAGTATTATGTAAAAAGCAAAAAAGCGGAAGATTACCGGAAAATGATCACGGATGCGCTGTACCATCCCCCTCATATTGAGCTTGACCAGACAAAAAGCCGTAATGGATCATTATATCTTGTACACCATTTTGAAGAAAAACCGCTTGTTAAAGATTACATCCGGAACACGATGCTTGGAATCGAATATTTATGGGGTGCGCCTGTCCACCTTGAAACAACGGAACCAGCGGCAGACACTCCCCCGAAATGGAGCCTTTCCATGCCCTTTATGGGAGGGGCTCCTCAGGAAGAAACCAGCCAGGGATTGGGAGTGAAACTGTCAAGAGTGTTATACACAATGGAAAAACGAAAACTGACCCGGAAAGTTTTATAATCACTATTTGGATTGTTTAGAAATCATGAACAACTTTGAAAAAGCATTTTCCAATTTGAATATAAGCATGGGAGAAAGGGATCAGCGGGATGCTATCCCCTTCAAAGATTTTTTGAAGCTCCTGTCGGAAAAACCCGGATTGATCATGCGAAATATTTTCCGAACGTTTCATGATATGGTTATATCCTATGTTGAAAAAGGAGAAGATGAATATCCCGATGATCCGGAATCGATTCATTATGTTGGATATGACTGCTCCAAACTCTTTATTGAGAATGTCGACAACCCGTTTTTTGCAGACCGCCTCTTTGCGAACCGTCTTATCAATCTTGCAGAAGCACTCCGCCATGGTGCGCAGCAGAATAAAATCTACATTTTTGAAGGCCCGCCCGGATGTGGCAAAAGCACTTTTTTAAACAACATTCTCAGAAAATTTGAAGAATATTCCCATTCCGAGGAAGGACTGCGCTATGAGACCATCTGGAGGATCAACCGGAAACTTTTTGGCCATTCCATTGATGCAGAGAACTCACCTTCAGCGGAGAAGCTGATTCAGCTTCTGATGAAGGCAGCCGGCGGAAACCAGGGAAAAAATTTCAAACCATCGCATACCCCCGGCAGCGCAGATGAATTCATTGAAATCCCATGCCCAAGCCATGACAACCCCATCATGATCATCCCCAAACATTTTCGCAGGGCCTTTTTCGATGATCTGTTTAAAAATGACGAGTTCAAATTCATACTCTCTTCTGAAAAGGATTATGCGTGGGTTTTCCGTGATACATCCTGTACCATTTGCAGCTCTTTGTATAGTGCACTTCTGGAAAATCTGAAAGAACCGGAAAAAGTGTTTGAGATGATTTATGCCCAGCCCTATAAGTTCAACCGTCGTCTGGGACAGGGGATTTCCGTTTTTAATCCAGGTGACAAACCCTTGAGCAGACCCATACTCACAAATGAAATTCTGCAACAGAAAATCAACACCATTCTGCGGGACAGCAATCAGGTGGAGTATATCTATTCCCGGTATGCAAAGACCAATAATGGTATTTATGCGCTCATGGATATCAAATCCAACAATACGGAAAGACTGATTGAACTTCACAATGTAATCAGTGAAGGTGTTCACAAGGTTGAAGACATCGAGGAAAATGTCAATTCTCTTTTCCTTGCGGTAATGAATCCGGAAGACAAAGCCAATCTGAAAGATTCGCGATCGTTTCTGGACCGTATCGAATACATCAATATCCCCTATGTCATGGATCTGAATACAGAGGTTAAAATTTATCAAAGTACATTTGGGAAGCATATTGAAGGTAATTTCCTCCCACAGGTGATTGCCAATTTTGCAAGAATGATCATCTCCACAAGGCTCAACCCGGAATCCAAGGCCCTTCTCGAATGGATTGGAAACCCTGAAAAATACAGTCTCTATTGTGATAAAAATCTTCTGCTTCTAAAAATGGAAATCTATCGGGGGGTAATCCCGACATGGCTCACCGGAGAAGACCGGAAACGGTTTACTGCCAAACGGAGACGAACCATCATTGAAGAATCAAACAAAGAAGGTTCAAAAGGAATTTCCGGAAGAGATTCCATCAACCTGTTTAATGAGTTCTATTCCATATATGCCAAAGAAGATAAACTCATCAACATGCCCATGCTGTATAAATTTTTTACTCATTATCAGCAGGAAAAGAATACGATAATCCCTGAAGGTTTTCTGGATTCGCTGGTTTGCATGTATGATTACAACATACTTCAGGAAGTCAAGGAATCCCTTTACCTGTATAATGAGGAGCAGATTGCCACCCATGTCCAGAACTATATGTTTGCCATCAACTTTGAATCCGGTTCCGTTGCACATTGTCATTATACAAATGAAAAACTGGAAATCACCGAGGAATATTTCCGCCGTATTGAAGATTTTCTGCTGGAGAAAAAAATTGATGACCGGTCACGGCTCTCTTTCCGTAAGGATGCGCAGAAAGAATATACCTCAAAGGCCCTGACCCAGGAAATCATGACCGAAGGAAAACCAATCCAGGAGACAGCACTTTACCAGAAATTACTGGAGCGGTATGTGTACAATCTCAAAGAGAAAGTACTGGATCCTTTTCTGGAAAATGAAAACTTCAGAAGAGCGATCAAAGATTTTGATGAGGAAGATTTCAAAACCTATGATAAAAAAATCCGGGAGGATGTTACCTTTTTGATGAACAATCTGTATACCCGATATAACTACTCCAAAAAAGGCGCCAAAGAAATCTGTATTTATGTCATTGACAAAGACCTCACCCGGAAATATGCATCCGCCCCCTGACCATTTCCTTGCAGTGATAAACACCCTTCCTGCTCTTTTCCTTTGACACCCACCCCGGTGTAATAGTATAGGACACCCTATAGTTATATCCCACTGCCGCTGGATGAATTGAACATCCAGACGGAAAACCATTTGAATCGTTCAAAATCTGAAATACCCATTTCAGCCACATCAAGGAGGGAAAATGATGTTCATATTCAGCAGGCTTTCTTTTTTACGATGGATGGTTCTGTTTTGCCTGTTTTCAAGCTCCATGGTTCAAGCTCAGGATATTTTACGGGCAAGCGTCTCTTCTCAGATCTCAGAAGCCTATGGTAAAAGAATTTTGCCCATGTTTGAAAAAAAAACCGGGATCACGGTTCAGCTTTATGTCGGGCCTTCTGAAACCGCAATTCAGAGACTTGCAAACAACTTCAGCGATATTGCGATTACAGCCGTCAGTCTGCCCAATTCATTAAAAGAAAACGGTTTTGTTGAAATCCCGTTTTGCCGGGACTCCATCGCGGTGATCACCAATCCAAAGTGCACACTCACGCAGTCCAGCAATACCGATACCCTGTCCCTTACGCAGCTCCGGGATATCTTCAGTGGCCGGATCTCCAATTGGAAAGATCTGGGCGGGCCGGACCAACGCATCATCACCATCGTACCAGGCCTTGAAACCGGAGAATATAAAAATTTCAAACAGCTTGTCATGCGGCTGAAAGAGATAAAATACGATTTCCTGACATACCAG
>CAMBQS010000085.1 GCA_945870015.1 Desulfocicer vacuolatum DSM 3385 | reverse complement strand
ATCAATGTGAATCCGGATTTTGAATTCCTGTCCCTTTTTACCGGGGGATCAACCGGGAAACCAAAGATATGGCCCAAAACCATCAAAAATCTGTTTTCCGAAGCGTTTTACCTCTCTGAAAAATTTCACTTCACCCCGGATGATCGAATTGTTGCCACTGTTCCTCCCCATCATATTTATGGAATCCTGTTTTCCGTCCTCATCCCTCTTGTTTCATCTGCTTGTGTAATGGCCGGAACCCCGACCTTTCCCCATGAAATCATGAACGCCGTTACCCAGCAAAAAGCCACTGTTTTGGTAAGCGTCCCCATGCACTACCGGACCTTTGGAAACAATACAATTCCAGATCATTCCTTACGTATTGCCTTTTCTTCTGCCGGAGCGCTGGATAAAACAGACAGTGAAAATTTTACAAAACAAACCAGGACCGGAATCACCGAAATCTACGGCTCCACGGAAACAGGCGGAATCGCCTACCGGTGCAGGGCTGAAGATGATGCAGCCCTTACCGTGTTTGAGACCGTGGATGTGGAAATCATAGGTGAAAAAATCCATGTCCGTTCCGACTATATCTCTCCAAACCTGGTGAGAGATGAAGATGGATTTTATCAAACCGGGGACCGGGGAGGAAAATTTGACTCCAACCGGTTCATCCTGTATGGCCGGTCAGATGGGATTGTAAAGATCGGCGGGAAACGGGTTGATCTTGAGGAGATCCGGGAAAAAATCCTTTCCATTCCGGATGTAACCGATGCCATGATATTGTCTAATCCCTGTAAAAAAGGAAGGGAAAATGAAATTGCCGCGGTGATTGAAGGAGATATTCATCCAAAACAGGTTCGGGAATTTTTATCCGGACAACTGGAACCCTATGCACAACCCAGGAGTATAAAGGTAGTAGACCGGATTCCCAGAAATAACATGGGAAAGTACAATATGGAAATGATCCGGAAATTGTTTGGATAGATCATGAATAACGATTTGCTTCACAATCAGGGCATGGGTTTTACCCATTCCCGTATCCGGCCGCTTTCAACCGCATCCCAGAAATCATCTGAAAGACGCCGACTCTCATTGATCACAGACAACCAATAGGAGATGCGCCTCCTGTCTTGTCCTTTGAAAAGGAAAAAATCATTCCGGTCCGGAATTTTCTGACAGGGGAGTTTTTGAATAAATTCTTTCGAGGGTGCAATCAGAATCACTTTTTCCAGATTCCTGGGAAGGGGTTTACGAAACGACAGCTTTTTATCAAGCCACCCTGGAATAATGCGATCCGTATAGTGGGGATACAGAACCAGACCGCTGTTTTGATCTGAAAAATCGATATCAAAATGATAATCCAGAATACCCCCGTCACGATACATGCCAGGAGGGTTCCCTGGAATATCCGTTACGCCGGACATTACCAATGGAATCGAACCGGATGCCAGCAAAGCGCTTCTGAGATTCTGTTGTGTCAAAACTGATTTTTCAATCGGAAATCCTTTCATGTTGAAAAAAGGAGGTTTCCCTCCTGGATGATAAAAAAGAGACCGCTTGAAAAAAAACTTCAACAATTTGCGTTGGATCATATTGAATAAAGCTGCACACGCTATCCCCGGCCCGAGAAGGGCTTTATGGTCACTTGCCAGTATGTGACGACACTGCACAGCCATAATATTCAGACGTAAAAAAGGATGATCCAGTATCTCCTGGATGGCTTTCTCATCCAGAAAATCATCCAGGATTTGACTGATAACCCCGGACACCTCTTTGGGACCGGGTCTGGTTTGATATGCCTGATGAATATAGGAATACTGGAATCGGTCCATCGCCTCAATTGGATCCTTTTGAGATGCTGCGGCAAACCGCCATGAACCAATGGATGAGCCCAGTAAATAAAGCGGCTTTTTTCTGTTTTTCAGCCAGGACGAAAAAATTATCCGGTCAAGCTGGTTCAAAACCAGCCATTTGGGGCCTCCGGCAGCGCCGGCAATAACACTCACATCTTCCTGGGAAAGTCCTTGATCGCGAATATGCAAAAGGGCTTTTTCCCCGGCAAAAATTGAAAGCCAGCGATTCATGTGTACCCTTTCCAGATTATTTCAGGTTTCTTCCGGAACAGATTCATTTTATTTTCTCCAAGCTGGTTTATCTTTAAGAAAAACAAAAAATTCCCTATTTTATCCAGATACAGCTCTGTACCATAACGGAAACGAAAATGGGAAGTCAAATAAAAAATATAGCGAGCGCTCGATTTTTTACTTGATCAAAACCATTCATTCCTGTAAGATTATTGTAAACAGAAAAATGGCGAACAAAAATTGAATGCTTGATCGAATAAAAATATGAAAATTCTGGTATGCATAAAACAGGTTGCCTGCTCTGAGAGTTCTCTGGAATTGAATCCGGACGGGAAATGGATTCAGGAAACCGATTCAACGGAATACCGAATGAACCGGTTTGATGAGTATGCATTGGAAGAAGCCCTACTCATTAAAGAAGCCAATCCCGGTGTTACCATTGATGTGCTATCTGTCGGGCCGGATCGGGTCAAAGATGCAATAAAAAAGGGATTGTCCAAAGGCGCTGACAATGGTGTACACATTTTTTATGAAGAATCAGGATATTGTCCTCCGCGAAAAATTGCTCAACAGATTGCCGACTATGCCGGGAAGCACGCATACGACCTGATTCTCACCGGTGTAATGGCTGAAGACGATATGCTGTGTCAGGTTGGCCCGATGACAGCAGCCCTTCTTTCCATTCCCTGTGCAGTATCTGTGATAAAAGAAGAGATGGACATGATCCGCCGGATCATCATGGTTCAAAGCGAAATGGAAAGTGGAAAGGTTGAAGAAGTCATTTTATCATTGCCGGCTTTGCTCACGATTCAAACCGGAATCAATCAGCCACGGTATCCATCGCTTTCCAATATACTAAGAGCAAATTCTCAGGAACTGATTGTGGTTACGGAATCTTTGCAGGGAAATCCACCCGATAAGGAAATCCTGTTATCCCTGGGCTACCCTGCCAAATCGTTGAAAATATGTATACTGGAAGGCTCCGCAGAAGAAAAGGCGGAACAGCTTTTAACCATCTTCCATAACCGGTCGCTTTTAAAATAGGATTATTATGGATAAAAATCGGATACTCATCGCAGAAACAATTGAAAATCAAATATCTCCATCCTACAAAGAGTTGCTTGGATTCGGAGCCTCTTTTCATCCTGATCGTGAAAGCCGGATTCTGCTCATTATTCCAGGTCAAAATGTTAAAGAACTGGCTGAACAGATCGCCATGGAAAATAACATTCATACTCTTGCCATTGAACATGAGGATTTGAGATATCCCAATCCCTGTTTTCTTGAAAAAATACTCCCTGAAGTAATCCGGGAAAACATGCCTTCCTATATCTGTTTGATGCATAATGTCCGGACCTGCCAGCTTGCAGCTTCACTCTCAATACAGATCGGCACACCATGTATTACAGGCATCGAGTCTTATGAAATTCAACAGGAAAAAACGGTTTTTACCCGGATGATGTTTAATGGAAAATTAATCGGAAGAACCGCCTGCAAAACAGGCCCGGTTATATTGACCGTTATCCCGGGATCTTTCAGCGGCTCATTCACGACGGATCATTCAATTCAAAATGGAAAAACCATGATCATGAAAGTTCATGAGACGGTCTTTGGGTATAAACCCGTAAGAATCATTGAAACCATCAGCAAGGATAACAAGCTCGAAGAAGCGGATGTCATTGTATCCGCAGGCATGGGTATAGAAAAAGAGGAAAGAATGGAACTGATTCGAAAAATCGCATCTATCTTTTCGAATGCTGCGATCGGCGGCTCCCGGATTGTATGTGACCATGGATGGTTACCCTATTCATGTCAAATTGGAGAAACCGGGAAACAGGTTTCTCCCAAATTATATATTGCCTGTGGAATTTCCGGAACAATGCAACATACGGCCGGCATGAAAAAATCAGGTTGTATCGTTGCAATCAACAAAGACCCGAATGCACCGATATTTTCCATAGCAGATTATGGTGTGGTTGAGTACCTTCAATCCTTTCTTCCCATACTTGCCGCAAGGTATGATGACCGGAAAAAGAACCCCTGATTTTCAAGCCTTCATCCAAAAAATCAGTATGGAAAAATAGCTTGACATTTAAAATAAATTCAAATAACTTTTATCCATCATTTGATGGTAACATTTTATTGATATTATTTTCAAAATAATTAAGAAGGTTATACTGAAACTTTTTCAACTAACAATCAACATCCAACCATAAGGAAACCAAAAAATGGCACTTACAATAAACAACGATATAGTTGGTATGCAGTTTGACCCTGTTGAAGTTTCATGGACTTCAAAGGATACCATTCTTTATGCACTGGGAGTAGGAGCATCTCCGGATGATGAGCTTGATTATCTTTACGAGGCCAAAGGTCCGAAGGTAATACCAACCTTCGGGGTTTGTCCGGGTTTGAATCTGATGTTAGGCGTCATTGAAAAGGTTGAAATAAACCTTATGAACCTTTTGCATGGAGAACAAATGACAACGCTGCATCGCCCGGTTCCACCGAATGCGAAAGCAAGAGGTATTGCCAAGATCGTCGAGGTCTGGGATAAAGGCAAAGCTGCCGTCATCGGACTTGAGGGTACGGTAGAAGACGATAATGGTCCGATTTTTACCAATAAATCCACTCTTTTTATCCGCGGGGCCGGCGGATTTGGTGGCGATCGGGGCCCTTCCAACAAGGATTTTAATGCCCCACCGCAACGGACGCCCGACTTTACGGTTACAGATGTTACTCTTCCACAGCAGGCTGCAATTTACAGGTTATCCGGAGATCCGAACCCCATCCATATTGATCCTGAATTTGCTGCACTTGCCGGTTTTGAAAAACCGTTCCTGCATGGTCTGTGTTCATATGGTTTTGGCTGCCGGGCAATTCTGAAGACCCTCTGCAAAAATGAACCAAAACTGTTTAAAAGCATTCAAGGACGGTTTACGGATCAGGTATACATGGGTGATACGCTGTTGACAAAAATCTGGAAGACGGAAGATGGGGAAGCTCTTTTCCAGATGGAAACACAAAAAGGGAATGTGGTTCTGGGTCAAGGGAAAACAACCTTTGAGCCTTAATTTAGAAATACGTGCCTGTTGTCGAATCGATTGCCCAAAAAACAGCAATCGTTTGTAATAACAGGCACGATCTTTTTCCAATGCAAGCTTTCCCAATCTGAAAAAAAAACAGTTTCATATCGGATCATCAATAGTGTTTTATCGTAACTGCCGGTTTTTCATTTCCGTTTCCAGGATGGATAATAGTGTATGATACCGGGTATCTTTGGGTTTATACCCCAAGGCGCTTTGAATATCGATAAAAGCCTGAGTCAGATTCCCTTTTCGGCCCCAGGCTTCGCCTCTGTCACAATAAACACCGGCAACCCTTGGTATCAATTTTCTCTTGGACTGCATATCTTCACTGGCCCGAACTATATCTCCCTTCATTCTCCAGGTTTTTTCCCGGTTTGTATACCCATTCACATACAATAAATATATTTCCAAAGCCTTATTATAATCCTCTATTGCCTGATAAATTTTTCCATTCTTCTTCCAGTAGGTTGCCTGATGAAAATACGCATCCGCCAGATTCGGATTGATTTCAATAGCTTTTGTAAAATCCATGATCGCATTATCGAGTTCACCGATCATTTGCCAGACTTCCCCTCGTCTGAAGTAAGCTTCGGTCAGTTCAGGCTTTATCGTTACCGCCTTTTGATAATCGCCAATTGCGTGCTGATATATTCCCATTTGACTATACGCATTACCTCGATGAAGAAGGGCGTTGTAACATAATGGGTTGAGCTTGATCACCATGGAAAAATCTTTTACAGCCTGTCTTAATTCTCCTTTTTGTTCCAGTACTTTTCCCCGGCTGAAATAGGCATCTGAATTTTCAGTATCCAAAGAGATCGCTGTTGAAAAATCGGATAATGCACAATTCATATCCCCTGTTTTTTCATAAACACACCCTCTCTGATAATAGGTTTTGGATATTTCAGGCTGCATCTCAATTGCATTGGAAAAACCCTCCATCGCTTTATCAAACTTTCCAAGCATGGTGTTATAATTCCCGTACCAGATCCACTCTTCCATCCGGGGTTGCCGTCTTTCCGCGTCTGACTGTTCAACAATACCATGAGATAATGCGCAGCCATTCACAAAGATCAGAATCAAAAGGGAAAAAAGAATTGAGACAAATTCTGTTTGAGGTCCTTTCATACACGCTCCTTTTTTTCAATCGAGATACGGAAACCAACCAAAGGTGAAATCCATATAAAATTAGCGGCTTATATGATAGTGACCTAACAAGATATGTGCCAAAAATAATTTTGATTATTTTTAATATAAAATCAGATAGTTATATTAATTATTTACGGCAAATGAAAGGGCTGGGTGACAATTCTCGTAAAGAAATTGTGACAAAAATTGTCATATCTCTCTGTAAACTCAGAATTTTACTGGGAAGGAGGATCGCAGCTCCTGTTGGGCGGGATACGCTTTCCAAACCAACTGGATCGATTTTTTTAAAATTTTTTAAACAAGCAATACCTTATCAATAGCTTCTCTCAGGACATCTGCTTCATCCTGGTTATCAATTTTTTCTCCAAGAAAATTTCGTATATAGAAAATGTCCACGACCTGGTCTACCTTGGTTGCTATGATTGCCACATGGACATTATAGCCTTTCTTGAAAAAAACATCGGTT
Organism: Desulfocicer vacuolatum DSM 3385; assembly: GCA_945870015.1. Lineage (GTDB taxonomy): Bacteria > Desulfobacterota > Desulfobacteria > Desulfobacterales > SURF-7 > QZKS01. The sequence goes on along the minus strand of CAMBQS010000085.1, from coordinate 3,729 downwards.
ATCCGATATAAAAGACCGGGGAAATCATTTGTAAACACCTCAATTATTGTAAAAAAGCTGGAGCTTTCATTATCGATGTTGATATGGTTCGGCCTTCCGGCATAGCGGGATTGAAGGGCGGTAGACAATATTTTTTTCTTTTTTACCTCAGCGTCAAGGTCTATCTCGCCGGACAGGGCTGACTCAAGATTTTTTTCCGCCTTTTCCCATTTTTCATTTTCAAAAACCTGATCAGCCGGCGGCTTTACTCGAAAAATACTGAGAGCGATTCCATTCCTCCAAGTATAGGCCTGTGCATCCAGAATATCCAGGCTGTTCATGGTAAATACCCCGGCCACTTTCGAAAAAAAACCGGGCCGGTCTTTGGCGCACACGGTTACTTTTCTGGTGTCAGACTTCCGGTCTTGCCAGATCTCCCATACAAACTCCCGAGAGCCCAGTGAATGAAATAAATTCCAGTGTGAATAAATATCAATCGCACTCACATAAAGCGTATAACGAGGTGACAATATCGTAAAGTGTTTTTCAAGTGCTTTTCTTTCATGCTGATGGCTTGCCATTCCGATAGTATCTGCCATCTTTTTCTTTACAGTCTCGACTGCTTGAGAAGTTGCGAATTCTCCTTTCTCAAGAATATTTAACACTTTAAAAAACAGATCTCGAAGAAGTGTAGCCGTCCATTCATTCCAGGCTTTCGGGCCGGTAGACATTGAATCGCCAACGCTTAACAAATAAAGCATCTTTAATCTTTTTGGATCTCCTATCCTTCTGGCACAGGCGATTATGGCTTCCTCATCATTAATGTCTCTTCGTGTTGCGGTTTTCATCAGGAAAAGATGTTCCCTTACCAAAAAAGAAACCGTATCTATCTGTTTTAGACCATAACCATATCTTTTCATAATCCTGGTGACAATCTCTGAACCTGTTTCAGAATGATTCCCATGATCTTCACCTTTCCCGATATCATGCAACAGTGCAGCCCAGAGAAGCAGTATCCGTTTCATGCCAATCTCTTTATACAGTTTCTGGTAAAGAACAAGCTCTTCCTTATCACGATGCAAAGGAAAACTTTTAATCGTCCTGACCGTAAAAAGCGAATGTCTGTCAACCGGATATAAGTGGTAGGTATCGTACTGAATTCGGTTGACGATTTTTTTCATCTCCGGAATAAAGTTTGGAAGAAACCCGGTGTTCAGCATTTCATTCAGTACATTAAATTGAACAGCAGGTTTAATAAGTATTTGTTCAAAAATTTTTACATTCTCGGGAGAACTTCGAAACTGTTTATTCACCAGGTGAGAAAACTCTTTGATCACCCTTTTGGCTTCCGCACTCAAAGGAATTTTCAACCGGGCACTTTCCTCAAAAATTTTCAAAAGAAGCGTTGGTTTTGCCATGAGTGATTGAATTGAAGAGAATGTAAGCATATTCCCTGCAACTGTTAACCCATCAACCTTGCTCTTTGTAACCAGATGTTTCCGTATTGGCTTTAAATCATGCGCATATCCAAACTCTGAAAGAATCATCAGATTGTACTGTTTTATCAACTCCATCTGACCGTGAAGGTGTCCGAGAAACCTTTCAACAGCCATCTGATTGCCTATGGTTTTAAAGCCTAATAATTTTGACAACTTTTCCTGGTAGCTGAAAGAAAGCTGATCTACTTTCCGTCCAAAAAGCCGATGTAAATGATTCCGGACCAACCAGATGAAAGACAGCGACTCGCTTAATGCTTCATATTCATCATGGGACAGGTGGCCATAGTACTCAAGATCTTTTGGTGTCTTCAATTGTGACTTGATTTTTATAATCCAGAGAATCGTATGATAATCTCTCAGTCCTCCCTGGCCTTCCTTGATATTCGGTTCTAGAAGATAAGTTGAATCGCCGAATCGATGATGCCGTTCCATATTTTTTGCTACCAGATCAGCGACCAGCTTTTTGGATCGTCCCTGAATCAGCAATGTATTCATTTTTTCTTTTAATTCAGAATATAAAGTTGACATGCCACACAGAAATCTTGCATCAAGGAGTGATGTAAATACATCCAGATTTTCATGGGCTAAATGTAAGCACTCCTTCATGGAGAGGGTTGAATGCCCGACTTCATACCCAAGGTCCCAAAGAGGATAAATAATCTCCTGGATCAATTTTTCAGCTTCAGCAGGCACGTTATGCTTGAACAGGAACAACAGATCAATGTCTGAACACAGGCACTGTTCTTCCCGCCCATATCCTCCGAGAGCAATAATGGCATATGGATTTTTAAAAATATTTAATACCGGGCCAATCCGGCTGCCTTCAAAGCTCTCATAAAAATAACGATCCAGAATCTCCGCGTGATTTTTAGTAAAAAACTGGTTCTCGCCTTTTAAAAAAAGCTCGACAAGTTCTTCTTTTTGTTTTCGAAAATTTGATAATATTTGAGTATTCATTTTTTCATTACAAATAGCGGATGACTTTATAAATAGCCGATAAATCTATTTTTTTGATATCGTTCCATTGAATGATCATGTATTAATATTGCAACATACAGGCCAAATTAAAATATGAATTTTATATAAATATTTCAAAATATTAAATACTTTTCCCTTCGGATTTTTTATTACATTTATGTAATTAATTCGAACTTTTAACAAAAACGTTATTTCCTTTATAAAGTGACGGGTCTATCAGAAATCGAAATGTTCCCGAAGCCATCCATTCCGAAAAAATGTGTTATGGCATTATTCCAATAGATCCCTGCGTAAACAGTCAATCGTTTCGGGATTGATTCCTGCCATTTTTAAAAGGTAATTTTCAGAAGAACCATATTTCTCCCGGATATGATGTAGCAGTGAAATCATTGCATCCTTGGGAGCAGTGAGATAGGGAGAGATCCTCTCTCTTTCAATGCCGAAAGTTTTAAAATAGGCAAACAGTTTTTCTAAAAAATTCGCGAGGAAAAGATTGGATAGGCCATGATCCTGAATAATGGTTTCCTCAGGCACACCGAGCAAAAGGAGTAAAATGGCTGCACAGGCACCTGTCCTGTCTTTTCCGGCAGTGCAGTGAAAGACCAGGGGACGATTTTCAGATAAAGACAGATAATTCATAACCATTCCCCAGGTTTTCGCGTATTGATCAATATTTGTAATATAACCATCTCTCATAAAGGATGCTGTTAACCATTCAGTATCTCCTTTCTGTACTCTTTCCAATGCAGAAAGGGTATCAAAATTATGACTCGAAACCGGAAGATGATGGTAAGCGGCAGAAGCATCACCTGGAAGATTATCCGGAGACCTCTCCACCTCGGCTTTGGTTCGAAAATCAAAAACGGTTTTTAGCCCAAGCCGGGTTAACAGCCGGATGTCCTGATTCGTCAGCTTTGAGAGGGCGTCGGATCGAAAAATTTGCCCCCATTTGATGCACTTTCCGGTCTGGGTTTTATACCCCCCAAGATCTCTAAAATTATACGTTCCTTCCAGATGCACCAATCGTTCTGCTGCAATAATTTCCTTGCTGTCATTCGATATAATGGAAAAATACTTCCGAATATCCGGTGTGTGATCCTGGATAGTAAACTCGTTGCCTTGTGTAAGGCCGGCTATTGGATTCAGGTAGTCAATATGATCCGGCGAATCTCCTGAATAAATCGTAACGACTTGATTCGGGCCTTCTGAATTCCATATGATTTTTAAACAGGAATTATCTTTTCTCTCTACACATACATTGCTAATAGTCATG
>CAMBQS010000084.1 GCA_945870015.1 Desulfocicer vacuolatum DSM 3385 | reverse complement strand
TGCAGATGATGCTTTTCAATCCATCAAAAAGCAATATGGCGATCGATTTTAGCATAACAGATAAAACAAAATGAAGGTAAGACGATAGAAATCCAGAACAACAGGAGGAAAAAATGCCGGTTACAGATCAGGAAATCAAATTATTACATGAAATGGCATGCCAGTTACGAAAGGATATTATCGATATCACCTACTGGGCCGGGGGGGCTCATATCGGTGGCGCCATGAGCATGGTTGAGATACTGATCCTCCTCTACTATAAGTATATGAAAATTGATCCGAAAAACCCGACCTGGAAGGAGAGAGACCGGATGGTTCTGAGCAAAGGCCACGGCGGTGTGGGATATGCCCCGCTGCTGGCTCGAAAAGGATATTTTGATTTCCAGGATCTGAAAGAATTCAACAAATTCAAGTCTCCCTTTGGAATGCACCTGGACAGCTTGAAAGTTAAAGGCGTGGATGTTTCCACCGGCTCCCTGGGTCATGGCCTTCCCATGGCAGTCGGGATGTCATTGGGTGCCAGGGTACAAAAACAATCCTGGCTCACCTACTGTATTTTAGGAGACGGTGAATGCAATGAAGGCTCTGTATGGGAAGCGGCCATGGCCGCCTCTCAATTTAAGCTGACCAACCTGATAACCTTTGTAGACCGGAATAAGCTGATGATCGATGGACCAACCGAAGAGGTCATGGGACTTGAACCTTTTGCCGATAAATGGAAAGCATTTGGCTTTATCGTAAAAGAAGTGGATGGCCACAACTTCACCGCGCTTGCAGATGCAATCGAATCCGCCCAAAAAGAAACAAAAGCGCCGGTTGTCATCATCGCAAACACATGTAAGGGCAAGGGAGTTGATTTTATGGAAAACGAGGTAAAGTGGCATTACGGCGGTCTGGATACAGAACTGGTTGAAAAAGCAAAGGCATCTGTAGACCGAATGTTTGAACAGGCGATTCACCTCAAAAATTAGTGACCCGTTTGAAAAAATGAAGAGGAGGAGGCAATGACAGAAGGCTTAACATGGACAGTCTATGATGCCGATACAATGACTCAGTCAGAAATATATGGAGAAGTGCTTTGCCGGTTAGGAGAAGAAAACCCCAATATTGTCGGTCTGTCGGCAGATCTGGCTAACTCCACAAAGATCGGAAAATTTGGTAAAAAATTCCCGGATCGTTTTTTTAACGTCGGGATTGCCGAACAAAACCTTTTTGGTGTAGCCGCAGGTCTGGCCAAAACAGGTCTGATTCCCTTTGTCTCAACCATGGCAGCATTCACTGCCATGCGGGGAGTGGAACAGGTACGAACAGACATCTGCTACCAGAACCTGAACTGCAAAATCATCGCAACCCATGCCGGCACATCATTTGGTTCTGCCGGCACAACCCACCATTGCACGGAAGATTTAGCCATCATGAGATCTTTTGCCAATATGACGGTGATTGCTCCGGCAGATGGAATTGAAACCGCAAAGGCGGTAAAAGCCTGTGTAGACTATCCTGGACCCGTGTATATCCGAATCGGAAGGGGATTTGAACCCAAATTTTATGAAAATGAGGAGTATGATTTTCAGATCGGGAAAGCGATTGAGGTGAATCCAGGTACGGATATCACCCTGATCTGCTGTGGTGTTACCGTACTACAGGCTGCGGAGGCTGCAAAATTTCTCAAAGAAAATGACGGCCTGAGTGTTCGGGTGCTGAACATGCATACCATCAAACCTTTGGATGAAGAGGCTGTCCTTTCCGCCGTAAAAGACACCCGGAGAATTATCACCTTTGAAGATCATACGGTTCTTGGGGGGCTTGGAAGCGCTGTTGCCGATGTAATCGCCGCAAGCGGCAAAGGCTGTGCTTTTTCCAAGGTTGGTATTCCAGACTGCTACTGCATTGTTGGGTATCCGGAAGATCTTTGCAGCCACTACAAACTGGATACCGATGGAATCATTGAAAAGGTTCGGGAAGTCATGAGCATGGATTTTGAAGAGGATGATGACTGGGAAGATGAGGTGTAACATATGGCAACTGAAAGAGATCTGCTGACCGCACGATTGTTTTTACGGGCGCTGTTTCCGGTGATGAAGGTCGTTCTTTCCGATGTTCCAAAAATGAAAAACCGATTTAAAGACGTTACGGCAAAAGTTCAGTTTTCGGCTCAAAATGGTACGGGAGAAGTAGGAGCGTATCTTGATTTTCAACAGGGGAACCTGGAAATCATTCAGGGGATCTGTCCGAATCCGGATATCTGTTTCGGGTTCGGCAGCGTAAAAAAAATGAATGATATGCTGGCTGGAAAACCGGTAATACCCAAAATTAAAGGCTTTCTGAAACTCGGGCTTTTAATCAAAATGTTCAGCCTTCTTTTGAGTCTGAAAATCCTGATGCCCAATGTCAGACCAACCGCAGATGATAAAAAACGGCTGAAGATCAAAATGACCATTTACATGATTACCACTGCGCTCAGTCAGTATAATAAAGGTGGTGATCCGGAAATGATGCGATGGACCTCCAAACAGCCGGAGAGAATTTATCAGATGTCTGTCGATCATGAAGAAATTGCAGCCTATCTCCGGGTAAAGGCGGGTAAAACAAAGGCCGGACGGGGAGTATACAAACGCAGACGTCCCTTTGTCCATATGCGGTTCAATGGGATTGACGGCGCGCTTCCGGTTATCCTGAATGAAGTGGATATGGTGACCGCGGTTAAAAACGAATATCTGCGCGTAGAAGGATCACCGGAATATGGACGCGATATCGGTGATTTCATGATGCGGATTCAGAATATGATTACGTGAGAAAAAAATTGTGCCATATGGCATTCCCCCCTTGAGGGGATTAAGGGGGGTGTAACAAATGCCTGATATTTCCAATACATGCTTTTATCGAAAAGCAGACCAACACCCCCCTTGCCCCCAAGGGGGGAATAATTCTTGACAAAATTCTTCGAAAACTACTGCTAGAATGTCATGGTCAGCCGGCTGAATAAGCAATAGAGATCATCCAGATCTGCTGTCGCATCACCCTTCTTCCAGTAATCTCCTGCGGAAAGATAGGCAACGGTTGCCTGGTACTCCAGGTTATCCATGAGCTGCCAGGTAAACTTGGCGTCTACCTCTACGCCCTGATCATCATCCCAGCCTGCGACTGTATCGTCTGCCGTTGACATGGCTGCCAGAAGACCGATTGTGATGTCATCTCTTACCGAATAATCTGCTCCAATGTATGGCATCTGAAAACCATCCAGCAAAGGTCTTGAAAAGGTAATAAATCCGTCACCTACATGGTTTCCAATCCCGGCCAGGGAGGTGTTCAGATTATGGTAATCAGAGGATAGAATGAACATTTTTTCCCAGTCAAGACCCGGTGCAAAATATCCCATGCCTTCTTCATCCGTATCAGTTTCATCCGCATCACCGGATCGGTGTGCCCAGCCTGCCTGAAATGTTACAGGCCCTGCATCAGCAGTGCCTTCGAGAAAATAGGAGAATGCATTGACATCGTGGTCTGGCTCCGTATATCCATCATCTGAATATTCTACGGTTCCAAAGCAGTAATCCAGTTCTGCCTGAATACCAAATTTGTCAAATTTTCCCTTGAAATAAGGAGAAACTAACCAAACACTTGCTTCGGCTGTCGCACCTTTTCTTCCAAGTACCGTTGGAGCAGTTCCTACAGCAGCAAGTGTTGCAGCCATTCCTGGATGATCATTGGCATCCTCAAATGCAGCTACATTTGTTGCTGTTCCCCCGCCGGCAACAGCCAACGCATCAGCTCTGGCAGCCGCTGCATATCCTCTTGCCAATATGCTGAATTGTGTCAAACCTTCAACCCCCTCATATCCCTCATCTTTCAATTTATCGAGCGCTTCACGTTGCTGAGGGTCCGGCACTCGATTAAAATCATAGTGTCCAAGCAGCAGACCGCCGTCAAAATTTTCTCGTTTATAAATGGTTCCAAGGTAATACTTGTCATTGTCTTTTCCAGTGGTGATGTCTGGAACTACATCATTTTCCGTTGTTTTTTCGGCAATCAGGGCAAAAATCAATTTGCCTTTTGCCACATCCAAAGGAAGTACCCACTTGAAACGGTCTGTATCATCTTCATCATCCGCCCAGGTTGTTCCCCAGGTAACCCCCTCCTGACGCCCCAGCATAAACATACCGACTTTACTGATGATGGTCATGTAGGCCCGGTCAAAATCGATATTTCCCGCGTCTGGATCATCATCACTTGTTATAGCAGTAGTTGCGGAATCATCAGAGTTCCATACTTTTTCAAGTGCATCAAACCGGGTTGTGAGCTTTAAATCTTCGGTTACCTTGAAATCCGTCTGAACCTGGAGTCTCATCTGGCGGTAATACCTTGCCAAATCCGTATCTCTCAGGTTTGGATTGGAGTTATAGATTCCCTCAATATAATACTCACCAGTAAAATCCACCTCCGCAGCCATGCCTGCGCTGACGGACATCAATGTAAAACAGATTGCAAATAATAATATGGTTGGTTTTTTCATTAATTATCTCCTTAAGTATCTGTTATTTAAAAAATGAAACAAAAAATCTGTTTATTGTATCAGATGTAACCTCCCCGGCATCCCTCCTTTCATGGTATCTGATCGTCGATTATATTATTTGGAAATCATAAGAAAAAATGCGTTACGCCGAATGTAAATAAACTTATTTTCTGAAATTGAGTTGCAGAATTCAATATTGTAATGATTTTTATTATGGCTTTTGGTTATTCGTTACTGATTTTTGGGACAGGCTTGTTAGAATTTTTATTAAATCAGAATAATCTTGAGATGCATTATCTACCCGATGAAGCTGAATGTCAAGTATTTATATAAAATCATGGTTGTTGAATAACAAACCCAGACAAATCCTCGGTTGCGATATAACTTTTCCCACTGCGAAAAGCGCTTTCTCTCTCTGTAACAAGAATATAGACCAGTTCTTCCAGACCATCGTTGTTTACATCTGCGACACAAAAATCACTCACATAGCCGGACAGGTCTTGAGATCTTTTATTTATTGAAAGCCCCAAAGCATCCCAGGCAAAAAACAAAAACCGGGCGTTGCTGAAGTTTCTGAATTTTTGAAAAAAACGACCGGAAGAAGAATCGTTGAAGGGAACAATCACAATCGATTTTCCATCCATATTCTTAGAAAAGGTTCTTTGCGGCAGATAAAAACGCTCTGCTTCATTCTTCGAATAATCTTCAATGGTCTTGACAAACCGCTCCCTGCCGCCATAGGGAACATCACTTTTCCAGACTACACTGCCTGATTCTCTGATCATACACAAGCGATCTCCTGAATCAAAAGCCGCGACAAGATCCTTATTCTCCCCGGTGAATCCATTTGAAACACCAAAAACCATTGTATCTTCCGGTAAAAGTTTTTTTCTGCCCGTCACTAAAGTGGCATCTTTCCATGAAAGTTCATAAATTTCAGGAATATATGCGATAGAAATCCCTTTTTTCTGCCCCAGAAGCTGATGCCCCTTTTCCGTGCGGACTACACGAAAATACCAGTTTTGATCCTGAATGACCGGAGAAAACTGTTTACCATCCCACTCTGTTACAAATGACGTTAAAGAACCGGATCCGGCGTTTTCACATGAAACATAGATTTCTGCTGTTCCATTCTTGTTGATATCCGCAACATCGATTGAAAGATAGGAATGATATTTTTCTCCCTTGATCTCCCCATGATGAACAACTTCATTCCCCTGTAAATGAAAAACATGGATGTCATGACCCGATGCTGCAACCATTTCCATATTTCCGTTTGCATCAATATCTCCTGCACCAATACCAAAGATCTGAATCGGCAGTTCACTGCTTTTCCAGATTCCGGCATTTTCCTTTTGCTTCTGCGGATGTGTTTCATGATCTGTTTCTGCTGAAGAAAGAACCGTTTTACCTGGAGCCGTTGACTTGAAAACCTTATTCCCGATTTCATTTGCAATATTTTCTGTCGCTGGAATAAGATCATCCATGGTGTCTGTTTTTCTGAAAAAAGACCAAGGGCCCTGATCTCCGGATATATTCACCACCTTTACATCAATACTCGCATGTTTTCCAACAATGGTAATACTTCCATAAACAATATAATCCATGTTCTTTTCTTTATAAAGGTTACGGATATCTTCCGGACGAGTAGTAAATTTTTCAAAATCTTGAACATCTGCCTTTGCTACCGGGCTGACTACCACAATCTCATGGATACCGGCAAGACGGGATTCCAATATCTCGGAAACGCCCTTCTGTAAATATTTCATGTCCTTTTCTGCATTGACTTGAAACGGCAGGACAGAGATACGCTTTCGATCTGCTGCGATAATGATGGGTTCCAATATCCAACCCTGACACAGAATAACCATAAAAATTAGTATTAAATCAATAATATATTTTTTCACTCATTCAACTCCCGATTTTTTTAAACTTCTTCCCTGTTATCTGCATTCAAATGATAAGCTTTTCTATAATAAAACAATCATATTATGCGGAGATATCATATTGCTCGACATTATGAAAGGGGATAAGAATAACTTTCTGCATTTATTGCCAAAATATCTTGACTTTTCAATATCTGCCTGATAGAACTACACCAAATTTTATTTTTTTTAAATTAAAAATTATAATAAATTTAATCCGTTATATAAACGAAAAACTCAAAAAAATTCCCCTTTTTTTTAACTGAAAATGTTGCTTAATTAAATTTTAGCTTGGACAGAAATTGTTAGGCGTTATTAAAGTAAAAGTCTTTAGACAATCTATATCCGACATTGACCATTTGCTACAGCTATGTGTTTTACTATGAATTCTTTTAGGGAGGTGGTGCTGAAGCTAAAAAATTGTCTGTAAAACATTATTGAATTTTAATTCTGCATAATGATGGCAGAATATGACAGAAAGCAAAGAGATGGAATTAAACCCAATCTGCTCTGCACAATTTTGAATTTAGGATGCACAGATCAAAGAATGAACAAGAAAGGGTTGATCAACGAAGATATTTTCGAATTTATGGAATAAAAACTCCATATGGAGTCACAAAAAAAATTCAATAATTGATTTAATTTTCAGTTTCAAATGTGTTGGCTTGTAAAATACACCTTATTTTCATCTGTTAACTCTTAAACCCAAAAGGAGGGTAACCATTATGACGAAAAAAAAAGTTTTTAACGCGTTATTGATCGCAAGCCTGATTTTAATGCCATTCACCGCTATGGCTGACCTGGGAAATGTCATCGCGAAAAGCAATGATATTGAAATCTCCATGTTCGGTTCACTAAAAACCCTTCCGCAGTTTATGACCAACGTGGATTTCAATAGCGATGACACCCGGTACGACTATATTATTGATGAGAACGGTCCTATGATGAACCATTCTGTTCGAAATGAAGCAAGAGTTGGATGGGAAGGGAAAGGCACCAATTGGGATTTCCTTGTAATCCTGGAGGCAGACTATACCCTGAATAAAGTAAACGTTGACCGACAGGCAGGCAGTAACAATACCTCCAGTGCGGCTTATAACCCCGAAGCTGTTACCGCCAACTCCGACGATTTCGGGATCGAGAAATTAAACTTCGGATATGATTTCGGCCCAGCAAAACTCAATACCGGATGGAACACCAAATTTCTCGATCTGATGACCGGAGCACTGATTTACGCAGATGACCACCCTTACATCGGTGCCACAGGTAAGGCGGGGAATATGACCTGGGAAGCGCTTTACCTCATCATTCAGGATGATGTTTATAACATTAGAAGCGATGCTGATGCTGATGGTTATGCTGATGCCGAAGACCGTGCCGTAGGGTATGATAGCAACCGCTTGGATTGGCGGGCTTATACCCTTCGTGCTGGTTTTGACATAAAAGGTTTTACCCTTGCTCCGATTTATGCATTCAGCAATAATGAAATGCGCAAAGCGGATGTCCATTATCTGGGCCTGGAAGGATTTGGCAAGCTTGGAAAAATAACCCCCAGGTTTGAACTTTCCTATGCGTTTGGTGATCAAGATGTATCCGGTGGGGAAAACTTAGATATCAGTGCATATGCAGCTTTTGCCGCCATAGAAATCGAAATCAGCAAGGCAGTTGTTCCCTATGTGGGAGGGTACTATCTCTCCGGTGATGACGATGGCAATGACCGGGATATCAATGCATATAATGGCATTTCCATGAACCAACGGTACACTCCTACATTTGGAATGGAAAATGCATTCATTTACCGGTTCATCCCCGTACTGGGTTCTAATATTTATGAAAACAACTTCCAGAATTTAGGCAGTGATCCAGGATATGGAGGCTCCAGCAACGGTGCAAGAGGAGATGCACCGGGCATGATTATGTTAGGCGCCGGCGTGCAGGGAGCGATTACTGAAAAGATGAATTATAAAACCCAGGTAATGTATTTTACCCTTGCTGAAGAAAATAATTTTATGAAGGCCAGTGATGCGACCCAAACAGTGGGCGATGAAGTTGGTATAGAATTCGATCTCCAGTTAGCTTACAACTACAGCACACATTTTTCTATCGGGAATACGGTATCTGTATTTTTACCCGGAGATTTTGTGGAAGATTATCGTGGATCTGACTATGATGACACAGCCATCATGGATACGGTTGAGTTGAGCTGGAAATTCTGATAATAGCATTTTTGGAAAGAAACGCCTTCCTTCCGGCAGCGGAAAGAAGGCGTTTTTTATTTGAAAAGGATACCCGAATTTTTTGATGGGCCGGGCTGACTGCCCACAAGGCAGATTATCTTTCTAATTTGTCCTGCAGGATCTTGTTCACTATGCCGGGATTTGCCTTGCCTTGTGTTTCCTTCATAACCTGGCCGACAAAAAATCCCATCAATTTTTTTTTGCCACCTTTATAGGAGGCCACTTCATCCGGTGAAGCATCCATCACTTTTTGAACAACCACCTCAATAGCAGAGCGATCGGTCACCTGAACCAGTCCTTTTTCATCCACTATCTGTCTGGCGGACTTTCCGGTTTCTGCCATTTCATCAAAAACAGTTTTGGCAATCTTGGCACTGAGTACATCTTCTGAAACCAGTTTTAAGAGTTCCGCCAGGTTCCCAGCCGTCACCGGCGATTCCTCTATGGTCTTGCCCTGTGCATTCAAAAGTCCCAGAAGGATACCCGTTATCCAGTTGCAGACTGCTTTGGGATCTGAAAAAACAGCCACACACGCCTCAAAATAATCCGCCAGCTCTTTACTCGAAGTGAGTCGCTCGGCATCCTGCACCGAAAGCGAATACTGATGGATAAACCGGTTGGTTTTCTTATCCGGCAGCTCCGGCAGCTCATTTCTTACCTGATCAATCCATAGCTGATCAATCACCAGCGGCAGAAGATCCGGATCCGGGAAATACCGGTAATCATGCGCTTCCTCTTTGTCGCGCATGGAATATGTTTTCTGGGAGTCCGGATTCCACAGGCGTGTTTCCTGAATTACTTTCCCACCCTCCTCAAGAATCGCCTGCTGACGTCGAATCTCATAATGAATTGCTTTTTCCACATGTTTAAAAGAGTTTAAATTTTTCAACTCTGTGCGTGTTCCAAATTTTTCAGCCCCTATTGGACGAAGCGAAATGTTCGCATCACAACGAAAACTTCCTTCTTCCATATTTCCATCACAGATCTCAAGATACCGCAGTATGGAACGCAGTTTTTTCAAATACGCGCCCGCCTCCTCCGGAGACCGGATATCCGGTTCACTTACAATTTCAATCAATGGAACGCCGGTTCGATTCAGATCAACATGGCTCATTGGACGATGTGGGTCATGATTCAACTTTCCGGCATCCTCTTCCATATGGATTCGGGTGATCCCGATTTTTTTTAAAATCCCATTCACTTCAATCTCCACCGTTCCGGACTCTGCAATGGGAAGTTCATACTGGGAAATCTGATATCCTTTCGGAAGATCCGGATAAAAATAGTTTTTCCTCGCAAACCGGCTGATTTCGGCAACCCGGCAACCCGTTGCCACAGCCATTCGCAACGCATACTCCACCACCTTTCTGTTCAGCACGGGAAGTACCCCCGGCATTCCAAGACATACCGGACACACATGGGTATTGGGTGGTGCACCGAATGCTGTTGAACAGGAACAAAAAATTTTTGATTCGGTCTTTAGCTGGGCATGAACCTCAAGCCCGATAACTGGTTCAAATTCCATGTTGGTTCCTTTATAATGAATTCATTCTATTGATTGAATCGTATTGTTCTCTCCGTGAATCATGCTTATTTTAGAAGCAAAATCCATGTCCGGGATGATAACATAAGAGAAGATACCCTACTAAAATCACACAACCCTGTCAATTTGATTGATTTCATACTTGCTGCCGTTTTTTTTTCATGGTACTCGCCTTTTGTTGACAAACAGATTGATACCTCATAAAGCTGCTCACTTTAAAAGACCGGATAAGATCCTGGAAGGTTATTATGACTTTTTTTCTATGTGTTATCGGGATGGTAATGATCATTGAGGGGTTTCCTTATTTTGCTTTTCCGGAAAAAATTAAAGTTTTTATTTTAAAAATAACGGACACCCCTGACCAAACACTGAGAGCAATCGGTCTTTTGCTGATGCTGTCCGGACTTGGCCTTGTGTACCTTGGAAAGCAGATAGGGTAAAAAAGATGTATCAGGTGTCAGACTA
>CAMBQS010000083.1 GCA_945870015.1 Desulfocicer vacuolatum DSM 3385 | reverse complement strand
TCACCCCTCCCACCCGAAACGGAAGCATCAATCCACACCTTCTTGTGGCAGCTCAAAAGGCGGGTATCCATAAAATTTACAAGGCCGGAAGCGCCTGGGCCATTGCAGCTCTTGCATATGGCACGGAAACCATACCAAAAGTCAATGTGATTGTCGGGCCGGGAAACATTTATGTGACGTTGGCCAAAAAAATTGTAGCCGGCACAGTGGGAATCGACATGATTGCAGGGCCTAGCGAGATTCTGGTGATTGCAGATCAATTTGCCAATCCGGAGTATATTGCAGCGGATCTGCTGTCACAGGCAGAGCATGATCCGCTGGCTTCGGCCATCCTGATTACAGACCAAAAAGAGATTGCACAGGCAGTGAAGGTGGCGGTTGCAGAACAACTGGATACATTAAAGAGATCGAAAATTGCAAAAGAGTCCATTCACAAGTACGGCGGAATCATGATTGTCCCGGATCTGACAATCGCTATTGAACTTGCAAACCGGTTTGCGCCGGAGCACCTTGAACTCCAGGTTGAAAATCCATTTGATTATGTCAGCCGGATTCGTAATGCCGGGGCGGTTTTTCTGGGAAGTCATACCCCTGAACCGGTAGGAGATTATATCGCCGGCCCCAACCATGTATTGCCTACCGCAGGAACGGCAAAATTTGCTTCGGCCTTGTCCGTGGATCATTTTATTAAAAAAACAAGCATGATCTATTATTCAGAGGCGGCATTCCGAAAAGAAGCAAAAGACATTATGCTGCTTGCGGAAACCGAAGGCCTGGATGCCCATGCCAGATCCGTGAGGGTGCGGTTGAAAAAATAGTTCCTGCCTTTTTTGAAAAGATGATTATCTGAAATCAAAGAGCAGATAGGCACCCAGTTTGTCAAAGTGTTCGAGAGAGATAAATTCCGTTCCGATCAAACGTCCGTTTACACTTCTTACAACGACATCTTTGGATACTTTTGAGAATTGTTTGTCGTCCAGGGTGAACTCCAGTCTCATTTTATCGCCAACCTTGACGTTTGCCTGAAAATTGGTTTGAATTCTGAGACCGGATCTTGAGAGATCCAGAATGTCCATGGTGCCTCTGTCAACGCCATTTTCATGTAAAAATGTGCCGGCAAGGTGTGTATCCTTCCGGATGTGTTTTCTTCTCTCCAGAATGGCGGAATAAGTATGTCCGCACGGGCATTTGCACTTGACACGAACAGCCTGCTGGATATTCCGAAAACGGGAAACGTTTGTTGTTTTGGTTTTATTGCATTCCGGGCATTTGAAGGTAGCCATATCATTGCTACCGATGAATACTTTTTCCGTCATTTTGATCACCATTTGAATTCAGGTATTGGTAGGTTATATCCGTTTCCTACCATAAAAGTTTTTAGAGATCAAACCTCAATTCATCCGGCCATTCTCTTTCATGGCCATCCATTTTTCCTTTACGGCATGAATCAATCACCATCCGATGATTCCGGATCCGGATATCTCTGTCCGGTGCAACATTGTTAAAGAGTTTCCATAACATCAATGAATGGTTTTCCATATCGATCTCTTTGTCAAACAGAACAAAGATGGTGAAACCCGGAAGAATATCCTGCTCCAGTATTTTTTCGGAAATTTCCCTGCCGCCAAGAATCGGGTTCTTTTGAACGGTTATGAAAAGAATCCGGTTGATGATTCCTTGATGTGGAAATAAATCCATATCCAGAACCTTGCATGCAATAGCTCCTTCGATATGGCGCAGAACAATATCTGAAACTTCCGGATTCCCCGGTGGTTTCGGCAGAGCAAAAGATTTGTTTCTGGGCGGCTCATTCTGAAAACGTTTTGTAAGATCAATACCGATTTTTGAACCAAAGTTGGGAAACGGGGAGGAGTGATCCAACACATCCAGGATTCCTTTTGTCAGGGTGATATCCGAGGTGATATCAAAGCTGGTGAGAAATTTTGAGAATACGGATTTTGCATCCTGAGGATTCACCTCCCGGTCAACCACCACGATTGCTTTACAGAAACTCATCTGACCGGAGCCCCACAGTCCGCTCATCAGTTTCTGTGCATGTCCCTGGAACTCTTTTTCAATGGACACAATGACAATGTTGTGGAACACCCCTTCCCAGGGAAACCAGTAATCCCGGATCTCAGGCATTACGGACTGGATCATGGGGAGAAACAGACGTTCGGTTGCCTTGGCAAGGTAGCAGTCTTCCATCGGCGGCGGACCCACCAGTGTTGCATTGTATATGGGATTTCTGCGATGGGTGACGGCGGTGACATGAAATACCGGATACTCATCCGCCAGGGAGTAATAGCCGGTGTGATCGCCAAAGGGGCCTTCCAGGCGCCTTTCATCCGGATTGACGTATCCTTCCAGCACAAACTCCGACTCCGCAGGTACTTCCATATCAATGGTAATACATTTTGTCATCTTAACCGGTTTTTTTCGGATAAATCCGGCCAGCATCATTTCGTCGATTCCACGCGGCATGGGTGCGGTCGCAGAATAAATCGTGGCCGGATCGGCTCCAATGGCGACCGCAACCGGCATCCTTTTTCCGGCTTCCTGGTATTCCTTAAAATAATGGGAACCATCCTTGTGGATATGCCAGTGCATGCCGGTTGTCCGCTGGTCAAAAACCTGAAGCCGGTACATTCCAGCATTACGTTTTCCTGTTTTCAGGCTTTTGGTGAAGACAAGCGGAAGGGTGACAAACGGCCCTGCATCTCCGGGCCAGCAGTGAAGCACCGGGATTTTTGAGAGATCGACCTGGTCTCCGGTATATACGATTTCCTGGCAGGGGGGATTTTTGCCTTTGAACATTCTGGGGAAAAAATTGGCAAGCTGGATGGCCATCGGAATAGCGTTCAACGCTTCTTTGAAATTCCGGGGAGGATTGAACTCAATGTACTCCCTGACCCGGTCGCCCAGTTGATCCAGGTCTCTGACCCCCAAGGCCATGCCAATCCTTTTGCTGCTTCCAAACAGATTGGTTGCAACCGGGAAGGAGGAATTCCGGACATTTTCAAACATCAGCGCTTTCCCGCCGCCCTGGCTTTTGGACTCCTGGTCAGTTATTCTGCTGATCTCAATAAACGGAGAAACCATATCGCTGATTTTTTTTAATTCACCGGCCTTGTCCAGAGCATTTATGAATTCTCTTAAGTTTTGAAACACGTTTTACTCCCCCCATTGTCTGACAATTTGATGTTCAATGCCGATATGATCCAGAATCCTTGCCACAATTGTATCCACAAGTTCATGAATGGTCTTTGGTTGTAAATAGAAGGATGGAGAGGCCGGCAGGATGATGGCACCTGCTTCTGTTACCGTCAGCATATTTTTCAGATGAATCAGACTCAAGGGCGCTTCCCGGGGCACGAGAATCAAGGGCCGTTTTTCTTTCAGACAGACATCCGCAGACCGGTGAATCAGGTTTCCTGCGATTCCTGCGGCAATGGTTCCCAATGTTTTCATGGAACAGGGGGCAATCACCATTCCGCTGTGACGAAAAGAGCCGCTTGCAGGTGATGCAAAAAGGTTATCCTGTTCATATTGCTCAAGTAGGGCATCCGGATGCATCCGGATGCCGTCTTTTTTTAAAATTTCAAGAACATCCTGGGTGTTACAATCTGTTTCATGCCGCAGCACTTCTTCGCCGGAAGAGGAGATGATCAGCTTCACGTCTATGGGTCTTTCCAGAAGTGCTTTGAGAAGCCGGATGCCGTAAATGGTTCCGGAGGCGCCGCAGACAGCGACTATTATTTTTTTTTTCACAAGGTTCACCTGATCACAATATCGGTAAAAATACCGGCAAAAAGGGTTACGGAAATGATGCTGTTCATATGAAAAAATGCAATATTGATCCTGCTCAGGTCGTCCGGATGGATCAGTTTATGTTCAGCGATAAAAAGGGCCGCGATGATCAAAATAGTCAGAATGTATACAGTTCCCAGATCAAAAAGAGGATAGAGAAGCAGAAAAAGCAAGAAGGAAACCAGATGTAAGATTTTGGCAATCCAAAGGGATTTCCGGATTCCCAGGTGTGCAGGCATGGAAAAGAGACCGGCTTTCCGGTCAAAATGAATATCCTGGCATGCATACAGGATGTCAAAGCCGGCAATGTATGTCATGAGTCCAAGGGAGAGAAGCACGATCCGGAATTCAATGTTCCCGGTGATTGCAATCCATGCCCCCATTGGCGCGAGTGATATCGCAAAGCCAAGGTAAAGATGGCAGAGCCAGGTGAACCGTTTTGCATAGGAATAGAAAAACAGGATGAATAAAACCGGAAAAGAGAGATAAAAACAGATTTTTCCGAGCATGGCGGATGCAAGGACAAAAAGAAGGGAAAACAGGCAAACAAAAACAATGGCCGCGGTTGTTGTGATTTCTCCTCTTGGGATTTCCCGATCCGATGTCCGGGGATTCTCTGCATCCAGTTTTGCATCCGCAATCCGGTTGAATCCCATGGCTGCTGAGCGTGCTCCGATCATGGCAATGATGATCCAGAAAACACCGGAAAGTGTAACCGATTTTGTCTGATGTGCCAGAAGAATGGCAGAAAGTGCGAAAGGAAGAGCAAACAGGGTGTGGCTGAATTTTATCATTCTGCCGAAAACCAGCATCCGGTTTTTGATTTGGCTGTATCGGGTCGTGCTGTGGATTATGTTTTGATTCAATTTTACAGGTCAATCCCATCTATGGGTGTACGGCAGAACGGGCAATATCCGTCCGTAATCCTGTTGTCCAGAATATGATAGCCATGTCTTTTGATCAGGATGTTACCGCAATGATAACATACCGTGTCCTCACCGGATTCTCCATGAATATTTCCGGAGTAAACATATCGCAGTCCGGCCTCCAAGCCTGTTTTTCGAGCCTGCAGGATGGCATTCACAGGGGTGATGGAACGGTCCGTCATTTTGTATGTGGGGTGAAAACGGCTGATATGCCAGGGAGTTTCGACGCCAAGATCCTCAGCGATGAAGGCAGCCAGTTGCTTGAGTTCATCGGGATCATCATTCAGGCCGGGAATGAGAAGCGTCGTGACTTCAACCAGAATGCCCAAAGCTTTCATCTGTTTCAAGGTTGCTTTTACCGGTTCCAGTTTGGCTTGACAGTAGTTCTGATAAAAGTCGTTTGAAAAAGCTTTCAGATCAACATTTGCGGCATCCAGATATGGGGAAATCATTTCAAGCGCTTCCGGAGTCATGTATCCGTTTGTGACAAAGATATTTTTGATTCCTTTTTTTTTGGCCAGTTTTGCGGTTTCATATGCGAATTCAAAGAAAACGGTTGGTTCTGTATAGGTATAGGCGATGGATTTGCATCCATTTATGATCGCGTCATCAATAATATCTTCCGGAAGGCAAGCTTGACCGACAATCATTCCCTTTTGATCCGAGGGCATCTGGGCAATATCCGCATTCTGACAGAACCGGCATTTGAAATTGCACCCGCAGGCTGCAATGGAATATGATAGAGAGCCGGGTGCAAGATGAAAGATCGGTTTTTTTTCAATGGGGTCAACACTCCGTGCAACTATTTTCCCAAACACAAGGGTATCCAGCCTGCCGGATCGATTTTCCCGGACATGGCAGATACCTCTCTTGCCATCCATGATCAAACACCTGTGGCAGCAAAGATTGCATCGTACCTTTTGATCTTCCAGTTTTTCATAAAGAAATGCTTCCATGGTTCAGCCTCATTCCCGGTCAGGCAGGCGGTCTGTCATTTTTTGCTTCACGGATATGCCGGATTTCCGATAATGTTCTGTTTCCGGAAAGAAGATGGATCATGCTCATGAAGTCCAGATCCGCCGCTTGTGGAAAGTTCTGACAGAACGTTCCCGGCAGGCTATCGGGAAGAGAATTCCCAAACCGCATGCTGCCGACATATTCGGTTAATGGATTGACACTGGATTGTGACCGGTATTTCAGGGTCAAGGGCCGTGTCCGGAATCTGGGAACGAGTGCAACAACAACGCCGACAAAGGCACCAAAGGGAAACCGCTGGATCAGTTTTGATTTTTCCAGTCTGCCGGTAAACCTCCCGTTTCCGGAAGGAAGCTGACAGACTGTCCGCCACGAAACCGGAACATCTCCGAGGGTGGATCGCACCAGTTGTTTGATCTCCCAGATGCTGTAAAATCGGGCTTTATTATAAATGGTTTCCGTAAATATGCCTTTGAGGCGTCTTTCAATTCCTTTAATGGCGTATCGATTCAACACCCCGATAAAAATTCGATCCTTTGCAACGCGACTGGCTTCTTCAATCGCTTTTCTCGGATTATCGACAAATTCCAGGCTTGTAAAAAGACAGGCATAATTGAAGGAGTTGTCTTCAAAGGGAAGATCCTCGGCAAAACCTCTGTACAGGTTTACACGGTTTTTTACTTTTTTATATGCAATATCAAGCATATATTGGGATGGATCAATGCCGGTAGTATCCAGATCCATCTCAATCAGGGGGAGAAGGCTTGCCCCGGTTCCGCAACCGATGTCCAGAACACTTTCCCTTTTCAAGGGCCGTAACATATCCATCATTAACTGGATCTCAAGACTGGAGGTCAGTTTATTTTTCCGGTCATTGAACCAGCCATCATATGAGGCTGCATCATGAAAATTAAATATATATCCCATAATTGTTCATTTAGAAAAAATTGGTACTTTTATCAAGAAGAAACAGTCATCCCATAAAGACAGCAAGATTGTCATTGTGGGCATCTGCGTGCTGAATGACGACCTGGATCAGATCTCCGGGTTTCAATGCAAGCCCGCTGGATTGGGCTATTTTGCATTCCAGCATATAGGCTGTCAAAATAATGATATACTCATTCCTGCGTTTATCCAGAACAAGGGCATCCTCTCTTTCTCCGATTTTTTTCTCCAGGATTTTCAGCAGCCAGAACCGGTGACGCATGAACTGAACATGCCCTGCATTGCGCATGGGGTTTTCAACTTCCTGGATAATCTGCTGTATCTCTTTATCTGAATATGGATCTTCCAGGCCAAGCGCAGCACGGATCTGGCGTTGTGTGGCCAGATCAAAATACTTGCGGATCGGAGATGTGGCTGTAACATATGCAGAAAGACCCAGACCGGAATGGTGTTCCGGAACCGTGTTAATGACCAGACGGCTTAAAAATTTTCGCTGAAGGCAGTTATCAAAAAGTGTGGCTTCTTCGTCATTTTTCAGGAATCGGTTCTTGGGTGGGGGCTGGGACCGGAAAATAGCTGGAAGATGATGATCCGCCAGATATTGTGCCATCAGATGGTTTGCAAGAATCATCATTTCAGCGACAAGCATTCTGCTGGGTGTTTCCCGATCGGTCCGGATAAGATCGATTTCATGGTTATCATTGATAAAAAGATTGATTTCAGGAAGGTTGATCTGTATGGCACCGGCCTTTAACCTTTTTTCCCGGAAATATCCGGCAAGCTGATACAGGATTTTAATTCCTTCATCGGTTTCCGCAATCCGGTTTGCCTCTGAGTATGAAAGCTGTCTGCTGACATTGATAATACTTGGGAAAATCTGAAAATCCAGAACCTCGGCGAATCTTGTCATCTGGATCAATATGGAGATAGCCGGCCGGTTGCTTCCGGCTTTCAAGCTGCAAATCTCTTCGGACAGGAGCGGGGGAAGCATGGGGATTTTCAGGTCCGGCATATAGATAGATGTGCCTCTGCTTAGGGCATCTGTATCTATAAAATCCCGTTTTTTAACATAATATCCAACATCAATGATATGAACCCCCACCCGGTAGAGGTCGCCGTTCCGCTCAATGCTGAGTGCATCATCAAAATCAAGTGTGGATTGGCCGTCAATCGTAAAGATGGTCAGATCGGTCAGATCTTTTCTTTTTTCATCCAGAGGATTGGAGCTTCCATTTTTGATCTGCCGGGCGGCTTCTTCCACGTTTTCGGGAAAATGAGTGGGGATTTCACTTTTTAAGAGTTCAATATTTTCATTTTGATCCAGTATCCCAGCCTGAACAAGAATCGGAAAAAGCCGGGTTCCGGTATCAAGATCCGCCTGTGAGAGAATACCATTCCCCATGGAGTGATATTGACTTTCTTTTCCAAAAACAAAACAGGATTTCAGGATTTCAGCATACTCTCTGGTCTGATCTGTCATGGGCGGCGGCGAAGAATCCTTGAGCAGGCTTTTCAGCCAGCTCCCTCCTTTTTTGATGAGCTGATTCACTCTTTCTGTCTCACTCTCCTGGGCAATTGCTTTTTCAACCTGTGTTTCGGAAAAGGGAAGAAATTGGTCGTGATTGAATTTAAAATAGGTTCTGTTCTGGAAAAAAGCCCGGATAACAGCCGAGGTATGATCCGGAGTGACAGGCGACTGAAAGCAAAACGAGGTCATGGTTTCCAGGTCAATCCATTCTTCTTCTGTATTGAGAACCTCCCATAACTCACGGATGTTGATTTCCTGCATCAGGGTTTTTCGTTTTAAGGCGGTTTCTTTTAACAGTTCAGCGAGTTTGGCCCGGTTTGCCGTCAGATTCAGCCGGTCAGTGCATTTGAAGCTCAGCCGAGTGGCTGAAAGGAGTACCTCACGGTTGTTTTCCGTCAACAGCCGTAGCCGCTGTTTTTTGATTTCCAGTATCACGGCACAAATGATTTTCTGGCTGTCGATATACTCAACAATGTTTCCTGGTTCCATGGCCTGAAACAATAACAATCGGTTTGATGAAAGTCAACGAAAGGTAAAGGTTTTTGGTGTGTGCCCCAGCTTTGAGGGTCAGGAGCACACAATCGGTCTTGCACGATGTGATCAGAAGGGGGTTATTTTTCAGACATGGATAAGGGAATGAGAGAGGTACCTCTTTTTTCAGCCGTTTTCAGCATGAGATCCATTCCGCTCTCCGGAGGCAGATACTGTTTTCCTTCGGGTTTGACAATCATGGAAAGGGCTTCTGTTGGACAGGAGGTCACGCAAAGTCCGCATCCAATACACCGGTCGCTGTTGATGGTTGAGATTTGATCCTTGTTCATATGGATCGCCTGCATCTGGCAGCGTTCGATGCAGAGTTCACATCCAGAACAGAGGTCCGGATCAACGGATGCCCAATAAATATTGGTTACCTGTTCTGCGGGTTTGGGAAGTTTGTTCAGGGCTCGGAGAACGCCGCAACAGTCCCCGCAGCAATTACACATGCCACCTGGATTGATCATGTTTGCCGGCTGGTGTACGAGACCGGCTTTTTCACACTGATCCAGTATCGCAAGCGCTTCCTCCTGGTCAATCAGCCGGGCCATTTTGTTTTCAAGGTAGTATTCGGCATGGGAACCAAAGACAAAACAGACCTCAAGCGGTTTGCCGCAACCTTCTTTCAAAAGATTTTTCTGGGTTCGGCAAATACAATTGGCAATCGCTATTTGATCTTTGGATTTGATGATTTGACGCGCATCTGAATAAGGGGCTACCTTTTGTGAAGCGTCAAGAGACTGGTTCACCGGAATGGTTCGCAACGGAGGCAGAAATTCACCAAGATTGTGCAGGTATGCTTCATTGAAGTATTCTTCAACCATCTGGGCGAACTCTTTGTCCATCCGGTTGAGTTGGAATTCAAAGGAGCCGATCACAAAAGGGATCGCGGCATAATAGTTTGCCGCCTTTTTTCTTTTTCTGAACACAAGTCCTTTTTGGGCCATGGCCTCTAATAACGCTGTTACAGCGGCAGCATCACGATTTGTCCGCCCGGATACAGATGCCGGGGTTTCCAGTTGCATGCTCAGATCCAGGAAAAGCTCCGCTTCCTGTTCGGTGTAAAGTTTTTTTAATATCTTTACATCCACACCGGATTTTGCTTCCGGAAATCCGACAGAATATTGATCCAGTTGTTTGCGCAGTTTCTGATAGATTGTTTCCATGATTGAATATCCCCCTTTCATCGTGGGTTAGTGGATTATATTATTTTCTATATTCATGAACAGATATCTTCCGAATGAAAAAGCATGAATGATGCCATAAGCGATTGTACAAAGAAATACCATGTTGTTACAAAAAGTTAAATGAAAATAATCCAGATGGGCAATCCTGTTTTATGTGATGAATCAAATCAATCTGACAAATAATTCAGAAAGAACTGGATTATAATTCAGTTACATCCTATATAAAGAAGAGTAATCCGGTTTTAAACCATTCAACCCTGTTGAGATGATCATGAAAATCAAGAAAGATGTGATTTTTCGGGAAGCGACGCTCCGGATCTGCGGAAACCTTGAAATTGATAAGGCGCTCAGAGAGTTCTTCCTGTTTATCCGAAAGGTAATTCCGGCGGATTATATGAGTTTTATTATCTATCATCCCGGAGAAGAAACGTTTGAATCCATTGCAAACGCTTATTCTTCAGGAAGTGATACCCTCTCTGTTACGTTTCCGGTGCCTACGCCATACCGGAAAGGGATCCGGATCGGCCATGCGAAACCCAGAATTACGATTATCGAAGAGGCCAGGCAGAATATGGTGGGCCGCCGGATAGCAGAGAGTTTCGGATGGGAAGTGAAAGCGGGTATTTTTATTGAAATGGTACTGGCGGAGAAACCCATTGGCGCCCTTGGGATATTTTCGAAAAAGAAAATAAAATACACCACAGAACATGCAGATCTGTTGCGGTACCTGAACGAACCCATGGGGATCGCCCTGACCAACAGCCTTCGGTATAGAAGAGTGAGAGAATTGAAAAACCAGCTTGTCGATGACAAACGATATCTTCAGGATGAGCTGCGGCAGATCACTTTTCAAAAAATTATCGGAGAGGATTATGG
>CAMBQS010000082.1 GCA_945870015.1 Desulfocicer vacuolatum DSM 3385 | reverse complement strand
GATCATGAAGGGCTATCACAACAAACCGGAAGAAACCGGAAAAACAGTAAAAGAGTTTCAAAATGAAGCATGGCTCCATACCGGTGATATTGCAAGGATGGATGAAGATGGCTACTTTTATATTGTAGACCGTTCCAAGGATATGCTGATCGTCGGAGGGTACAAGGTGTTTTCCAGAGAGGTTGAGGAAACATTGTACCAACATCCGGATATTGAATTTTGTGCGGTTGTCGGTGTAAAGGATGAAAAACGTCCTGGTAATGAGATTGTCAAAGCCGTGCTTCAATTGAGGGAAAAAGCCGGAAAAAAAGAGCCTGAAACTATCAAACAGGAGGTAACCGAATACTGTCGTGAGAATATGGCTCCTTACAAAGTTCCCAAAATAATTGAAATTGTGAATGCAATTCCACTCACTGCAGTTGGAAAGGTTGATAAAAAAGCCCTGAGGTAACCAAATCCATGGAACCGGAAAAAATAAAAGAATATTTTCATGAAGATCTGAATCAGGAGGTTCAGGCTATCGGTGGCTGGTATGTATTAACCGCTGAAAAATAGCTCCGGTATAACGATCAGGAAATCCTCTATCTGACCGGCCATGCTGCTTTTGATTCAACATGCTGCGGTGCAGGCGGATGTGCTTATGCGGTTGTTTACGGCATCATCGTCAACTGGAAACAGAAAAAAAAGAGTAATGGAAGCAATATCTCTGAGATCATACCCATCCGGAACGAAGATGCCAAAAAAACGATTCAACAGAAAATCATGGAAACAGAATCCATCAACCAGGTTGTTTTTCTATGAACGATCTTATTTTTTCTTTCTTTTTCCGGAATCTTTTTGCAGGTACTTTTTATCCGAAAATTCAATTCGACCGGTTCTGAGTCTGAAATACAACCGGATCGGGGTTTGATCCAGGCCGGTCTGTTCTCTGATCTGGTTCATCAGATAACGCTGATACGAAAAGTGAACGGCATCAGGATAGTTGGTAAATACAACAAATGTTGGTGGTTTGGTTGATACCTGCGTTGCATAATAAAACTTGAGGCGTTTGCCCTTGTGAAGAGAAGGCTCGTTTTTTTCAATTGCCCGCTCAACAATACGATTCATCATCCCGGTCCCGATATGTGTACTGTATTGTTTATACACGGTTTCAACCAGTTCAAATATTTTTGAAACCCGAAGCCCTGTCAAGGCTGAAATCGTAATCATCGGAGCAAAAGACAAAAATTTTGCCTCCATCCTTAATTTTTCATAAAATAAACTGGCTGTTTTATTATTCTGTTCAACCAGGTCCCACTTGTTTAACAAAAAAATGCTGCCGCAACCGCGATCATGAGCATACCCTGCCACCCGGACATCCTGTTCTGAAATTCCTTCGGAAGCATCGATCACAATCAAAACAACATCGCAGCGATCCAGACTTTTCAGCGCTTTCATAATCGAAAACTTTTCAAGCTTCTCGGAAACCCGTCCTTTCCGTCGAATCCCTGCTGTATCAACAAGACGATATTGTTTCCCGGATATCTTGCACAGGGAATCAATTACATCCCTCGTCGTGCCGGGATGTTCGCTGACCAGATGCCGATCTTCCCCGAGAATCTTATTGATGAGTGATGATTTACCGGCATTGGGGCGGCCGATAACCGCGATGCTGATTTCTTCTTCTGCTATTTTTTCCGTTTGGATGCAAGGCAGGAGCGGAACCAGCTTATCCAGGAAGTCCGGTATCCCATACCCATGCTCCGCAGAAATTGGATATAAATCATCCAGCCCCAGATGATGGAATTCGTATAGTAACGATTCTTTCTCCTCTCCATCAATCTTGTTTACCACATAAAACACAGGGATGGTAACCTTTCGGAGGATACCAATAAGCTCGGAATCAAATGGCGAAATTCCGCCTTTGCCATCAAGAACAAGGATGACCGCATCCGCATCATCAATCGCCAGATGCACTTGAGATCGAATCAAACCTGAAAAATCATCTTCCTCATCCCCTGCGAACCCTCCTGTGTCAACAATGGAAAATTCAACATCATTCCATTCCGCATCTCCATAATGACGATCGCGGGTCACACCCGGAAAATCATCGACCAGGGCATCCTTTTTCCGGGTGATTCTGTTAAAAAGAGTTGATTTCCCTACATTCGGTCTTCCAACGATTGCAACAACAGGTTTCATAATTTCCTTTCTTTTGTACTGTGACGTATCAAGCGCTTTTCTGTATCTTCTCAACAAGTAACGGCAGCGCATCACCCGCTTTCATGGGGATATAGATATCCGTGCAATGCATAAAACCATTTTCCGTTGGATTAATGACAATAATCTTTGCTCCGGCCTTTTTGGCCTCCACTGGAAACGATGCAGCAGGAAACACTGCCCCGGATGTCCCCAGAACCAACATAACATCGGATTGAATCGAAACACCAAACGCTTGATGCAGGGATTTCACAGCCTCTCCAAACATCACGACATCCGGTCTGGTCAGAGAGCCGCAGTGATCACATTTCACTGCAAGGCTGATCAGTGCATCCAGATCATATGCTGCTATTTTGGACAACCGGTTACGGATAATCTGAACATATTGTTTCCTGTCAACTCTCTTTTCCCATCCACAGGAT
The DNA here is from genome assembly GCA_945870015.1 of Desulfocicer vacuolatum DSM 3385. GTDB lineage: Bacteria > Desulfobacterota > Desulfobacteria > Desulfobacterales > SURF-7 > QZKS01. Next base: position 8,181 of record CAMBQS010000082.1, on the reverse strand, counting down.
AAACAAAGCATTCTGAAAAGATTTCCATGCACCTCAATTAGCCCTTTTGTCCCAGCTTCCTGATGAAGATTATCAATATTTTGGGTGATTACTGTTTTTACAATCCCCATTTTTTCAAGATGGGAAAGAGCCACATGCCCTCTATTGGGTTCTGAATTTTCAAACCGGTCCAGCATGGTCATCAATATGGGAACAATGATATCCGATTTTTCCTGGAAGGCCCGCAAAAGTCCTTTTGCTGTTCCAGCCTCCATGGGATTAATCTGATCCCAGAGTCCGCCGGGGTCCCGAAAGGTTGGAATACTGCTTTCCGCTGAAATACCCGCCCCGCAAAAGGCAGTCGCTCTTGTGGCCTTTGACAAGATCCATGCAGCTTCTTCCAGTTCCTGTCTCCATTTACCCATTCTGCCGCTCCTGTTCATCCTGTTGATATTTCCTGAAACCTACCCATGCTCACAAATCCGGAATCACAACTGATGCAAATCCTTATTTGTCGGGATTATATATTCAAGATACCACTTTTCCTCAGAAAATCCGTAAATCCCTTCCGCTCTAAACCTAAACCCTGATCAAAGGTACCGGCACTTCCCTGTTCAATAAGGGTTTTCACAACCCCAAGCATGCCCTGATTCACGGAAGCAATATCCGTTGCAATTTCCATGCATCTTTTCATGAGCTGCTCTTTTGGAACAACCTCATTCACCAGACCTGCCGCAAGCATCTTCTGGGCAGAATAAAAGGTACATGTAAACGACATCTGTTTGGCCATTCTAACCCCGACAGCCTGTTGCAGAAGTTGGGTCATTCCCCATCCCGGATGAATACCGACCTTGGCATGGGTATCTGCAAAAGAAGCATTTTCCGAGGCAATCAGAAAATCACAGTTCAGGGCAAGTTCAAAACCGCCTGTGATCGCATGGCCATTGATTGCACCAATGATTGGTTTATTCACTTTTTTCAAAATATCAAACAGATCTTTACCATCACCTCTTGGATCCATTAAATTATCGGTTGTCAGTCTCGAAAGATCAAGGCCTGCGCAAAAAGTATCCCCGGCGCCGGTTATGATACCAACCCGGATCTCCGGGTCAGATGATATTTTTTCAAGATTATTATATAACTCAATCAAAAGGGATTGACTGATTGCATTTCTTTTTTCAGGCCGATTCAGTGTAATGATCGCAATATGATCTTTTCTTTCAAATAATACAGGTGGTGTCATTGGTTTCGTTCTCCTTGTGAGTCATTGTAGGGTCCTTCAGATGATAAATAATACCGCATTGGATTCTTTTCCATAGCGGAACATCCATCACATTTTCAATATAAAATTTTCAATATTGAAATCTTTTCAGGTACCATATATACACTTTATCGAATCGAAATAACAATTATTGTGAGGTATAACACACAAACCATGTCAATAATAGCAAACCCTGCTGATCCTGTGGCATGGGTGTGGAAAATAGCCGAACAGAGTTTCAGTCATGCCAAAGGAAGTCATGACTGGGACCATACATTGCGGGTAATCCGGTTAAGTGAACATATCGGCCCGATTGAAAATGCCGACATGACTGTGCTTCTCATCGCTGCCTGCCTCCATGACATTGGCCGGTATCATCAGGATCGATCCAATGGACAGATCTGTCATGCTGAAAAAGGTGCAGAGATGGGAAAAGATATTATTCAGGATCTTCCCTTGTCCAGTGAACAAAAAATAAATATTGTTCATGCCATAAAAACACACCGTTTCAGAGGTAGCAATGTGCCGGAAACCATTGAAGCAAAAGTTCTGTTTGATGCAGATAAACTGGATGCGATCGGTGCTGTGGGTATTGCAAGAGCCTATCTTTTTGCCGGAGAACTTGGAGCAAGGCTTCACAATACAGATAACAATATACAAAATACAAAACCCTATTCAAAGGAGGATACGGGTTATCGGGAATATATAAAAAAACTATGTAAAATTAAAGATCGGGTATTGACTGTCGAAGGATACAGAATGGCTGAAAAACGACATGATTTTATGGTCCATTTTTTCGATCGCTTTATAGAAGAATATAATGGCAGGATTTAAAATTTTTTTTGTCCCCTGGGGTAAAACCGATTCCTCCCCTTGCATTTACAGTTTGCTTTTATTATACTTCCGACGAATTATCAGAATTCATTGATTTTTTAATCAATACGTCCTCTCCACCAGATGATCGAAAAGGTGAAGAGGACTTCTTTTTATGATACGCATAACCAATTAGAACCATGATCACACAACAACAAAATACAGACAAACAAAATGATCTGCAAATCAAAAAAACCGCATGCACTCGTTGTGGTATCTGTTGTAAAAAAGGAGGCCCCTCCATCCATTTTGAAGACAGGGAGTTGATTGAAAAAGGCAATATCCCGTTGAAATATCTTTTCACAATTCGACCGGATGAACCTTTGTTTGATAACATTAAAGAAAAAATAGAACCTGCAAAATCCGATATTATTAAAATCAAAAATAAAAATAACAGCCATGCGTGTATTTTCTATGATCCGGATGATTCCGGATGTCAGATCTATGAAGCTCGTCCGCTGGAATGCAGAAAACTGAAATGCTGGGATACAAAAGAGATTGTATCTTTTTACGATACAACCAGAATCAGCCGGAAAGAACTTCTCTTCTCGTTAGACGAATTATGGAGTCTGGTTCTAAACCATCAGGACCGATGTTCTTATCAAAAGGTTGCAACACTTGCGGGTCAGATAAAACAAAATAAAAACGATCATACGGCTTTACAAAAATTAAACGATATCATTCAATATGACAGCAGCTTGCGTCAATTGATGGTTGAAAAAAATCCAATGATCTCCGAAAAGCTTGAATTCCTTTTTGGCAGACCATTGACTTTAACGATCTTATTATATGGTTTAAAACTAAAACAATCGTCTGATATAATAAAAGAAAACAATAATAAAAGCGAAAAAATCCTGACCAAATACATGACATGAAACAACTCTTGCTTCTCATTTTCATCCTGTGCTTACCCGGAGCCGTATATTCCGGTGAGACAGAATCAAAATTTGTGATTGATCAGAATAAGCTTCTGGCTCATGAACTTCAAACTTTTGAGTACACAATCGCAAAGGATGAAAACAACAATCAGAAACAAGTTTTGGGGGTTCTTTTGATTGATAGGCCACCATCCGAAGTGTGGGAAGTATTAAAAGACTGGAAGCTTATGGCGGAACTTGTTCCTGACGTTGAATATTATAGAACGGTTACAGAATTAAAACCGATTCAGAAAAATTCAATTGGACAATCTTTTATTGAATGTAAAGTGAGCATTCCATTGTTTGATTTTTTATTCACCCTGGATGTTCAATTTGACGAATCCCTCTACCGGCAGGAATGGCATCTCATCAAGCCGGAAGATGTGAGAATATACAATCTGATCGGAATACCGGTCAAAGACCCGACGGATACGATTAAAAACATTGAAGGATTTATGATAGCCGAACCATTTGAACACGGCAAAAAAACAGTGTATCAATTCTCCTTAACAATAGAATTTTCAACGGTTCTGCCGGAATTTGTTGAAAGCTATATGGTCGAAAACCTGTTAACCGAACACCTGAAAGGTGTAAAAAAACGGGTTGAATCTCATGGACTGTATCTGCCTCCCAGTTTGTTTGAAAGTCCCTTTTAAAATGGGAATAGATCATCCCTTCGATTTGGAAGAAAATAACGCATCCGGTGGCCTCGAACCTTTTCCAGAAGCTCAAGTTTCAACTCCGTAACAACCATACCCTCCCGGCCGCTGATATCCTTTGCAATCAATTCTCCTGAAGGGTCGAAAACCATCGCAAGACCTGGAAAATCAAGGCCGGCGCCATTGTTGCCCGTCTGATTACATGCGACAATAAAAAGACTGTTATCATAGGCTCTTGCCGGCAAATGCCGCATCCAGGAACAATATTTTTCTTCCGGAGTTCCCTTTGGCGATGCATGAGGGATAAAAATAATATCCGCTCCTTTTCTTGCCATATGAGAGGCCAGTTCCGGAAAATGAGCGTCATAGCAGAGCTGAATCCCAAACTTGATATTGAATGCCTCAAAAATTGGAATATCGGAAGCCTTTGTAAAAACATCCCTTTCCGGGGGTGACAAATAGAGTTTCCGGTATATCCCGATCTCTCCATCCGGTTTCACAACTGCATGAGCGGCAAAGATATGACCCGCATCATCCATTTCCGCAAACCCGGATAAAATGACCATATCACTCTGCCTTGCCATGATGGTGAGTTTCTGTAAAATTTTATCCGAATCAATAATGGTTGACGGGAAAACATCCATTCGGGTGGAATATCCAGTGATATTCATTTCCGGAAAACAGATAATTTTTGCCATCTGTTTCTTTGCTTCCTTCACATACCTTTCCATCTTTTCAATATTTTCATCTGTCCTTGAAACAGGCGCATGAAAAATAACAGAAGCAATATGAATATTTTCCATACGATCCTCTTAGACAATAAATTCCGCGCGTATTTTGAAAACTTTTGTGGCAGGAAGGTTTAGAATATCCATGATACCGGTAATTTCAGAAATCTGAATTAAATTTTTTTCGATTTCTTCAATCGATGAAGTAATAAAGGTAAACCAGATATTATAAGGGTTATCCCGAAGGTAATTATGGGTTACACCCGGGTACTGGTTCACAAAATTTGAGAATTCATCCACTTTCTCTTCCGGAACTTTTGCAGCACATAAGGTACTGACAAAACCAAGTTTTTCCGGTACAAAATTTCCACCGATTCTACGGATTATTTTTTTTTTTTTAAGTCGGCTGATTCGGGTTAACACCTCTTGTTCTGTAATACCGATCCGATCTGCAATCTCCTGGAAGGGTCTTGTGGTGATTGGAAAATCCGACTGAATCAGATTAATGATCTCCCGGTCCATACCATCAAGATATATGTCCTGATCCATATGATTTGTCTGCATTATTCTTCCTCTTTCCGGATCACCTTACATTCCAGGGCTCAAAAAACCATACCCAAACAGCCGAGTAAACCAAACAAAAAAGGCCCTGAAAATTCAGGACCTTTTTATAATTCTTACGTTCAGCAAACTGGACTATACACATCCTGTTGGCTTGGGAAGACCAGCCATTTTACAGGCCCCTTTACCCGGTCCTGACGGAAACAGTTCATAAATGTGTTTCAGTTTGAAATTGGTCAGTTTGGAAAGAACCCGCACCATGGGTGCAATGCCGTTCTTCTTGTAGTAATCTTGAAGAACATCGATAACTTTCCAGTGTTCTTCATTCAATTCATCAATACCCTCTTCTTGTTTTACATACTGAACCCAATTTTTAGTCCATACATTAAAATCCAGAATAAAACCGTCTTCATCGACAGGGAATGTCTCGCCATTGAATTCCACATCAGCCATTGATAAACCCTCCTATATAATATTATTATTTAAGGCCTTCTGCCTGTATTAAGTGACCAAGTCACGTTAAAATTTAATTTTTTATATTAACCCAGGTATAATGTCAATATGAAAAAATCATCCAATTACGATTATCATTGTGAATAAAATTTTTCTTTAAAAAAATATAAACCCTTGTTCGTAAATATTTTTAATACTCTCTGGGTGTTCGATTGAGTTGATCCAATGTAAAAACCGGGCCATCTTTGCATACCAGCTCTTTACCAATTCCGCAGCGTCCACACATACCAAACCCACACTTCATTCGATTCTCGAGGGACATGATGATTTTATCATGGGTGTATCCCAGTTTTTCCAGAACAGGCTGTGTAAATTTGATCATTATGGGTGGGCCACAGACAATTGCATAGGTATTCTCATCCCCTTTGGGTGCCTTTGCCTCTGTAACAGGCGGAACAAATCCGACATTGTATTTCCAATCCGGATCATTTGTCCCGTCAACGGTGATATGCATATTGATATCATCCCGTTTTTCCCATTCAATCAGTTCGTTCTTATATAGAAGCATCCCTGGATTTCGAGCACCATAAACAACATCAATTGTACCGAATTTGGACCGGTTGGCCGGATCAAGCATGTATACGATGGAAGAGCGAAGTGTCGTAAAAGCAAAACCGCCCCCTACGATCAGAATATTCTTTCCCTCTAAACGTTCCCATGGATACCAGTTTCCAAGAGGACCCCGAATGCCCATGACATCTCCAACCTTCATGTTATGGAGATGGGTTGTTACGACTCCGGCCTTATTGACCGTGAACATGACAAAGCCTTTTTCTACAGGTGAAGAAGCAATGCCGATCGGAATTTCCCCCTTTCCAGGAACGGAAAGTTCACCAAACTGACCTGCCTTGTATGAAAATTTCTCTTCATCCTCTTTGTTTAAAAAAACAAATTTAAACGTCTTGAGACTCTTATCCTCGGTCGCAATCTCGATATCATCGATACGCACTGGATAAGGTAAATATGGATTTTGCACAGGTTTCCTCCCTCATATCCTGACTTTCCTCACGGGTAACAGCATCAGGATCTATCATCCGTTCATCGCTTGACAAACCCTTCGGATATCTATGTTAACCGGACAGGAACGAACGCATCGGCCGCAACCAACACACATAATTCCATCTTCATATTTGTCCATGTAATATTTCAATTTGTGCATGAATCGTTGTCTGATCCGCTGAACCTTGGTTTCTCTTGGGTTGTGCCCGGTAGTATGAATGGTAAACAAAGGATACATGCAACTGTCCCATGCTTTGATACGAACACCGGATTTCCCTCTGGTTTCGTCCTGGATATCAAAACACCAGCACGTCGGACAGACATAGGTACATGTTCCGCAATTAATACAAGCAAAAGCTGCATCATCCCAGAAATCAGCACCATGCAATTCCATGATCGATTTTTCTTTGATCCGGTCAAAGGATATGGTGGTTTGAATCATACTTTCCGCTTTGACCTTCATTGCCTCGATCTGCTGTTCCGCTCCATCCCCGGCGGATTCTTCCCAGCCGGCAGCTTTCAGATAGGCCGCACCTTTTTCTGTAATCACTTTTGCAAAATAATGATCCCCCATATCCACCAGAAGCACATCCAGGCCGCTTTCATCAAACGGCCCTGAATTCGTACTGGTACTGAAATCCAGTCTGCTTGGTTCATTAACTGCAAGACCGACAAAGGTACATGCTGCATATGCATCACACCAATACGGGTCCCGGTATTCAGGAGTATCAAAATTCTTTTTCACGATAAGATAGGCTGCCGCATCATAGGGACGAATACCTATGACCGCCCGTGGGGAGTAATCCTTTGCAGGAACTTTCATCAGATTACAATCATCACGGGTCTCATCCGTAGAATATTCCATCATCACTTCTTCCGGTGGAAAACAGATTGCCTTTGGAGAAGTTCGCGTATCGGTTGCCGTCATATCCGGCATTTCCCCTGCAGCCAGCTCCCTGAAATCACTAAAATTCTTGTTCTCTACCATCACCGGGCCAAAGAGCCGATATGCGCTTCTTGATTTTTCAATGCCCCCTGCCCAGTGTTTTTTGTCAATTTTTATGACCTTCATAGCTTTTTGACCTTTATTTGAAAATTGCCAATCGCCTGTTGTTCAGCTTATGAAAGCTGAACAATGACAACCTGTCAACCGACTCTTTTATTATTTGATAAATTTATCTGGATCATCCGGTTTAAAGGTGTCCAGAGTTGGCCGTTCATCCAAAGACATTCCAGCTTCCCAACCAAAAAGCTCAAGTGCATCCTTCTCGAGTTTTTTGGTAAATGCCCTGACATCGATCCCCATCGGACAGGCCCTCACACATGAACCGCAATCCGTACACCTTCCAGCGCAGTGATATGCCCTCAAGAAATGAAATGTTCTTGTATCAATGGGATCCAGGGTTTTGCCAACCCACTGCGGCTTGGACTCATCCACAAAACAGGTTGGACAGTAGCAGAGCGGACAGGCATTCCGGCAGGCATAGCAACGGATACAGGGTGATAACAGTTCTTCAAAATAATTCCACTTTCCCTCAGGAGTCATGGCCTCAACCCTGCGGACATCTTCATACCGGTCAACGCCCTTCTGCTCCTCAACAGGTTCAGCTACCATCTCATCACTGATAACCGGATTCCGGTGGATGCAGATTGCGCAGTTATCTTGCAGCACATCTGCTTTCTTGATCGTT
>CAMBQS010000081.1 GCA_945870015.1 Desulfocicer vacuolatum DSM 3385 | reverse complement strand
AGCAATCTGATTTGAACTGACATCACTATAAGCCAATTTATATTTTTCAGGGATAGTAAAAACCTTTTCAAGGGTATCGCTCTCAATAATGGTGATTTTTTCAACCTGAGTTGCCGTTCGTTTAAACTCAAAGGAAATATTACCCATGGCTAATTCACGATGAGCTGCCACCGCAAAAAAAACCGGCATAACTCGACATTTAAAACCATAAGGTGGCCGCCGCAATTGAGTAACAAGGTTTTTTACCTCCACTGGCCCCTGTCGCGCCTTTCTAAGAAAATCAGTGATAACTCCCCAGACTTTGTTGGCACCAGTATGTGTTATTTCGTCAGGCTGGCTTATCTCAATTTCACCGGTCTGATTTTTGCGTAAAATGCCATTGTTTTTTAAAATCAGGCTAACGACGTGTTGAGTCGCTGAAGCCGTCTCTTTCCATAAAATTTCTGCAGCATTGCTATCAGTAAGCTTAACTGTTATGTCACGACAGTTATTCCTGTATCCCCAAGCACCGGAAAAATCATCTTGGGCAAGCTTTGGATCTCCTATTTGAGGGCAATACGGAAAAACCTCTCGCATGATGACAGTTGCCAGTTTCTTTAATTCTCTGTTATGCTGAATAATACGCTCCTGACCTTGCCAAAAATAGTCAAGATTCTGCTTTTCGGGTGAAAGAAGATCACCAATTATTTGTGTAAGCTGGGCGCTCTTGTCATCTGACCATATTTTCCACTCTTCATAAAGCTCTCCACCTTCACCATAAAGGCTGGCTTCGGTCTTCTTCAGGTATGTGAGTGCCTGATGCTCAAGTAACAAGCGGAAAAGCTGCACCGGTTCTTTGGGAATTGCAAGAACCACTTGCTGATATGATTTATCAGCCAAAACTGTTCTTGCAATTTCTTTTGCCTCTTCAATTTCACTCGAATTTTGGCATAGTACAGTTAGAACAAGACCGTCATTGTATTTTCCTTTGCCAATATCTTTTGTAAGGGTTTCAAGTGAATCACGAATCTGATACATGCTGACCGGTTCAATCATAAGGCTTCGAGAAACACCGAAATCATCGCTGTAATCAGTTGCTTCCCGTGGCTCTGTGCCAGGTAGATCCGCCCAGAGGCTTTTAAGGTATGGTGTTGGCTTCTGCCCAAGTTTTTCTGGATTATCCTCAATCAACTTCCTTATTTTTTCAAGAATTGTTTCTGTTGACCCACTCACGGCTGGACGATAGGAGCCATCTGCTTGCAACCGCATTAGAATATGGTTTTCACTTTGAAGATCAGAAAGCCTGGCAAGCTCCGTTCTGAAAAAATCACATTGTGCCGGCAAAATATTCAATGAATAAATAAGAATATCTTCCGTAGCCTTAAATCGGGTCGGAGTTGTTACCCGAAAAAGGGAAACCGTCTTTAAAATACGCAGTCCCACTTCATCATCGATTTTAAGGCGGGTCTTTAGATGTTCAAAATCCCTGAAAGTTGAACTGGTCCGTTCCTGTTGACGGATGTCATTGGCAAAATAGTCCCACAATTGATCCACTGTAAACATTGGTGGGCAATCAGTTGAGAGGTCTATAGAAGCTTTGTCCAGAAAGCGTTTAAAGCTGCCCTTTTCGTCCTCGCACAGACAGGTAAAAAGAGTTCTGTTATTTTGTGCAACTTTTTCGGAAATGGCGGGTAGACTATATACTGCCATTGGATGCAGTGGATAAGAACCATGCACGACTGTCGCTTTTAATTCATCGCGAGTAAAACCGATAAAAAAATTCAATCTGGCGGTTTCTTGCACAAGGGTGTCAAGATAATGACCAAAGGTATCTTTCAATTCAATCCATCCTGATGATTGTTCATCCGCAATGATAATCCCGTCTATTAGCTGGAACGTTTCAGTGTCAGTGCTTTTTAAAATATACTGCTTGAAACGCCCTTCAATTTTTCTCAAATCCTCTTCCAATTTCTGATGACTGGAAGCTAAAGCGATCCTCGAAATATCGTGATATTCTTTCAACGAGCGGTGGCAGAACAGGTAGAGATGAATTTGATTCATTGCACTGGCATTACACAACTCGGCAAAAGCCTGGAGATCAAGACCTTCTTTTCCTGACGGGTCTTTTACAACCTCTTCCATTTTGTGACCAAACTCATCCCAGAAAACAGCTATCCCGCTGTAACCGTGATTATCTCTGAGTTCCTTTACCATGCTCTCATAAAGGCTAACGGGGTCAATCATGGTTAAAAAGTCAAATTGAGACCCGCTGGTCGCTAAAGGATAAATGTCACGGAATAGATCAAAAAATTTTTTCTGATACTCTGCAAGACGGGTTTTTAATTCTCCTATTGTATGACCTTTTTCTTCAACTTTCTCTTTAAGAATAACAAAGCTGTCCGGGTAATTTTTTTCAAAATCTTCAATTCGTTTGATCGCAGCATCAAACGCAGTTGGTGGCAATAATGAATCAAGGCCTTCAGCGCTCAAGGCACGGCGCAGCCCCAGCATAAGACTGTCGGAAATATTGCCTTCATTTCCATAGAGACTGACAAGCAGGTAGGGAGCAGGAACTGCTTGACGGTATCGATTTAAAACATCTTTGGTATCTATATCCAGTTTTCCCATGACCAATTGCAGCTCCTGAGTTTCCACCGGTCGCAGAAAGAAATTGAGAAGTACAAGGGCTAAATGGCTTTTACCTGTTCCATAGGTCCCCATGATAATTCTTGAGCGTAAATCAGGGGTTGTCGGATGAAGTTTCTTTGCAAAATCCAGAATAATTTCCCGAGCCACTTCAGTTGGGATATAACCCGCCACCTTGCTCAGATTGTCTCGTTCATTGCGAAGATTGACTGCTGCCTTGAACCCAGGTGAAATTTTGATAAACTCAGAAAGGTCTCGTGCCATAGTTAAAGCCCCTCATTTTTAAAAACAGTGTAAAGCCAATATTTTATGTCAGCGCCCAAATAGTGCCTCGATTGTTTTCGTCAACGTCTCTTATTTTTGACAGATTTTCCTTACAATATAATACTATTACTATTCCATTCACCATTTCTGTCCGTAACATATAGCGCAGAAAGTCTACTCTCTCGGCGATTTGCCACTTACTGTAAAATGGTTCAAGATTGGATACAAGTATAGGGCTTGATACGGATAGATCACGAAGTTCTTTCTGAACCGTGTTGCGAGTTAAGAATGTTTCTAATGCCCCTTGATAACGGGCAGCAAAATCAACTGCCTTCCCATTCATAATACCTGCAATTTGGTCGATTAATGTATCTGAAAAAATCCCCGATTTAGAAGGAGTAATAAGCATTACGGGATAACGCTTATCTTTGCAGACATGCCATTTTTCTATAAAAGTATCAATGAGTTGCATAATAACATGGCCTATGAAAACAGTGTTTCAGTCATTTGCATTTTTTTAATTTCAAGGAGGTCGGCCTTGCCCTTTTCCAGCGCATTCGTTGGGGATTCTCCATCAAGTTCATGATAGTAGGCACTTATCAATGTCAACGGATTCAAATCCATAATGGACACTGAATTGAGTCCGGCCGTATGGCTTACCCACGCCACTTGTTTGTTGTAGGAGTCGCCGATTTGGATAAGGCTCTCGTCAAGTGATGACCGATCAAACCTAAAAATCTTGCCTATACTCCAGGGTTCCAGAAGTTTTTCCAGATGCACGGATTGTCTTTGCTGCTTTCTTGCCCAATCCAGTAAACCATATCCTATTATGGATGGTGGTGGCAATCGGAGACCAACCGGTTGGCGGCAAAAGCAATTTTTTTCTTGAGGTTCAAAAAAACCGAATTGTTTACCCAAACGAGTTCCTTCAAAGACCTGTATCAAGGGTGAGAATATGAGTTTGTCAAAAGTGCTGTCCGTCATTGGTTTTTCGTGATTTTTATCCCACCATGCCCGCAACTCCTTCTCCAGTATGTCCCGATCGAAAGCATCGTATTTAAATTCATTGAAATAAAACGAATAAAACCATGCAGAACTGTCCTGTCTGGCAAGATTGTAGTGGATCACCCACCAAATACCATCATCATCCATGTCAGGGTCATGGCGCCTGATGAGATGACCTAACGGAGTCAACACAAATTTACTCTTGCTCTTGGTTATAATACCGGCAGATTCTGCCCATACTCTTGCTGCCCCAACCTTCAATTTACCAATTCTTAAAATTCCTTGAGCCTTTTCCACTGAGCTGGACTGGAATAGATCGGGGTGATCTGGAATTTTTTTAATTATAAGACGAAGCCATGCTTCCTCGAAACCGAATTTAAACTCTGCCATTTATTCTTGAACCTTTATAATGTAATGATTTTACTGCTGGACAATTATACGAAACACATTTTAGGCAACAGACACAACTTGAATTGTTTATCGTATAGCTCCCATTTATATCTAATGCATTTACTGGGCATTTCATTCCGCAAGATCCACAATAAAAACATGATTGCATTTTTTTGAGCTGCTTTTCAATACGTTGTCTAAATATTAGTTTTCTTTTTTCTAATAAATAATTGATTCGAATAACCTTGTCTCGAAATCCTACCTCTACGCTGGCTAATAGCTCATTGGTCTGATAATCATGAATAAAAAAGGTTTCAAAATTCTCATCATTTCTTATCCATGTCTGAGGTCCTAATGGTCGCAGAAAGTGGTGGGTATTCCGAATATCTCCGCTCAGTATCTGATACGACAATGCGGTATCAGATAACAGGCAGGGGGCCGATTCAATTGAGGTCTTGTAATAATCCAGACCACGTCCACCGGCTCGCGTTCTCCACCCGTTGTCAGCAAAGTTAGCAGGGTTTGGATGTTCCATTCGCAAGGCCTGTTCCATCAAAAAAGTCTGCCATCGTTGGTGTTTTTGTGGATACCGTTCTTTGATTATTTCATACGACCAGTCACTATTGAATGGGCAATAAAGGCAGCCAACCCGTCGAAATCCTTTTGTATATGCTTTATTAAAATTAAAACCATGATAAAGTAGATAAATCCATACTTGAAGGTCTGTCCAGTTAAGTATAGGTCGAGCTAAAATCTCTCTGGCAATTTTATGTTGTTTGGAAATTCGAGGATATTCAGAACGACGTGGTGACTCAGACCTCCTGACTCCATCAAAGGTAAGCACCCCTTGCTCTGGGCTCAAACTATTGATGATTTTTGCCAAAGGGTTGGTTTTATGTGTTGTGCAGCACCAACGCAAAATACGGCTCGGTGGGCCAATAGATTCAGCAGTCTGGAAAAAATCAAGCTGAGACCGACTAATAATAAAAGGAGTTAATGGATGTTCCTGTTGAAAATCATTGAGATAAATATAAGTATCTGAAAATTCAATAGTAGTATCAGCAAAGAGATGAAGTACATCACTGCGACCCAAGGCATTCATCACCAGATGGGATATCACGGTTGAATCTTTTCCCCCTGAAAAAGAAATCAGAACAGGTAGCCTCTTGTGGTCATGAACAGTTTCACGGATAAACTGTTCTGCTTCATATTGCATCTGATCTACATAGGGTTTGTTTGCCTTGCACAATAAAGCAAATATATTACCCTTGGAACGGTGGCAAATCGTGGAATCTTTTGGAGTGCTGAAAATTTTTAATTCCGACCGTATCGCAGACATGCGAAACAGAACTTCCCCATGCCTATAATAAATTTGGCTGCCAGGCGTTACCCATATCTCAAGCTCATGCAAGAAACTGTGAAATTCCGGAGGAACCCTTTTTTTGAGATAGTTAATTTCCGGACGGAAGACCGGCACAAGTGCTGACGTTGAAATCTCTCTGCCAACAGTTCCACAGGCATGACAGATATTTCCAAGCAAAGGAACATGGCAGGAGAAGCACCAGAATGCTCTTGAATGGACGTGTTTCGTCATAGTTTGATTTTTCCTTTATCCTTTTTCTTAATACTAATCGAAGAGGATAAAGGGTCGTCTTTATCACATGGATCAAAGATTGCTTGGGGTTTACGAGTGATTTCACTCTGGATTAGGGGAGGGGTAATTTGTTTGAAATAATCATTAATTGCTTTTAACATGGTAAGAATAAACAAATCCCGCATGGAAAGATCTGATAACAAAGAAACCAGAATGGGCTGAAGAACAATTAATGAGCCATTCTGCATAAAAAAAGTCGAGTTTAAAAAGCTCTTGAGTGGTTCTTTCGTGGCATTTCTGATGAAACTATCCTGCATCGTGCCAACCTGGCTTATAATCGCAGTATCTGCCTCGGCAATTAAAAAAAATTTTTTTATAACCCGATAATAATTGAGAAATCTTTCTTTCAGGGTTGGCATATAAAATGATCCATTCTCATCCATTCCCCGAATAAAAAGCAAAGCCAGAACGAGCTTGTATGAATACTTGTTATGGCTTACAAGGTAGCTTGCAAATTTTGCCAAGGGATCAGGAAATTCATCAATAAAACTCTGACAGGAGCGTTGCCGCCATTTTTCCGGTCGATCGTAAAACCCCTCGCCAATGCTTGTAAATCTTGTTTCTTTTGCCAGAGCCGCGGTAATGTTACTTTCCGAAAACTCACCACCAAGCCGTTGAATTATCTCTGATCTTCTCAGTGGACGATCACTTGTATCAAGTAGCTCCTCAATGGCAGTGGAGACAGAGCGGTATCCACCCATCCCCCAAGATTTGAGACCATAAGTTCCCCTGTTGATGATTTCAATTTTGTCGTAACGTTGAATTGCTGCATGGACATTATGATCTGCTATTTCTGAATTTTTTATATTTAATTGACGGACAGCATTGGCAAGCGCAGTAAAATGCATGGGGCTACCGTGGGTTGCAAGCACTTGGCAAATTACATCCTCAAGTTTCTCACCATATTTGCACACCCAATTGTCATAGGCAAATACCAAATCTCCATGCATTACAAGAGTCTCTTCAGTTTTTTTCAACAAATGTTTAATGAAAGCCCTGTAAAATGTTTTAACCGGATGGTTCTGGGAACAATTGTTTTGACAGTGGAGGCTTAGTATTGCTGCGATCACATCAACATGAAAAGACTCCGTTGAATCAAAATCCAATGCCATCAGTTGCTGTAATGGTTGCTCGCAGGCAAGACACTCGCAGTCAACCATGTAAAGATCGTTTTCTTCTTTAAGTGTGATATCAGGATAACGTAATCGGAGAAATTGTCCCAAGGCCTTATAATATGGGGCTTTGTTCCAATTATAATCAGATTTCAAAGCAGCGGGCAATTCACCTATATGAATAATGCCACCACCTTGGGCAACAATAGAATCCAGGCGTTCCCAGAAATGGGATAGTTTATCAATATTAGACTTTATCTGTAGGGTTTTTGTGGCCTTTTTAAAAATCTGCCTTGTCCTTTCTCTGGTTATTGCATAATACTGACCAAGTTCTTCAAGAGTTGGGAGTTTACCTTCCTGAAAACAAAATCTGTTTATCAACATTTTTTGATCCCGGTCATTTTGTAGTCGATTGTCTATCCCAGGTTGTTGGAGAAAGGTTAAAATCATGTTTTCATAGCTGGTATAATCTATGACAGTCGCTTCACTATTTATGTCCATGATATCAGGCAAACGGGTTTCGTGCAGGCAAAGAGAACAGACTATTTCGTTAAGTTCAGTCACGCTCTTCTTTCCTAAATTTTTTATACGTAACAGATTGTTTAATGGCGTCAGCATTACATCGCCAATTGTCTCCATTTCTACGTTACTGAGGCATTTAGCGGTCCTCGCTGATAAAGATAAATCTGAAAGCTTTGACAAAGCTTTAAAATCTGGATGCAAATCATTAACAGTTATATTGTCAAGTTTGTTTGAGCTGAAAATAGGTAAAAAGGCCAAGGATTCTTTTGAAGGTGGAAGCCTCAACTGATCTTCTATATAAATGGGAAATGGAGGGGGCTCTGAAGATTTGATTGTCAAGGATGTATCTGAAAAAGTGCCAAAAGCATTTTTTGTCGCCTTCATTTTTTCTTGAAACTCAATAATTTCCCTTAATGTTTTCCCCCCACAATTTTTAAAATTAATGATTGCTATTCTGTCTAAAGAAAGCAATTCCTCAAGAGATTCACAATTTTGAAGTAATACATTGGTTGCACGAACTGACAACCTTGAAGCATATAGGGAATCTACCCACTTTGGTGTGGTCGATCTTGGTGAGGTATCGATCGGGACAGTGTTCTGGGCTATTTGCAAATTATTCGAGTTGATATACCCGGTCCTCTTTTTTTTGTGATACAAAAAATGAACGAATTTTATTGAAAACTTATGGCATTTAGGAAATTAATTTTCAACAATTATATTGCTCAAGATCATATTACATGGAATGTGGATCGCTTTTGTTTTGAAATGTCATGGATCTTTATAAAAAAATTATCAGAGTTGCTATCCGTGCTTTTGTATTCAATTTTATAATATCAGATTGAATATAGCCGGTTTGTCGAAATTAAAAAAAATTATCCGGTCTCAAACAATTTCAGGGCCTATACTTTTTGAGAACACCATAGGTAATCAAAATTTTCGATATCCATCAACCAGGACCCCTCACCCCTGATCCTTCCCTATCCTTCCCCATGATCATACTTTGAATTATAAACAGTGCTTAATCCCATAGAAAATTCCAGTACCAGAAAAGCAGGAAGAGAATGGCTGGGATTCTGTAGAGGGAATCAGCATATCTTAAAGGCTCGGAAACTTCTTTGATATAGAATCTGTCCGATGTGTGAATATATATAAAGAATCCTATCAGGAAATGCCCTTTGTTAAGGTTGGCAGGAAATAAAGTTGAACGATTGAGCTTACTGGTTTTTACGGGGCGCAGCGGGATTCCCGTCCGAGTGCATTTTTGTTAGGGATATTTTTTGAACAGCCCTTTGAATTGCTTCTGTAATTGATCTTCTACCATTTCCTTGACTTGGCCCACGCCTTCTTCTTTGGCGACCTCTAAAACACTATCATAGTCGTTTTCTTCTCCGCACCTCGTGCATTTGATTAGATCACCAGATTGGTACTCTGCATCTTCTGGCCCTTCAAGGGTCTCGCCACAGAAGAGACACTTAAGACTTACCTTAAAATCAGGAATATCCATGTTTTATCCCCCAAACAATTTGATTAGAAGTCCGGCAATTGCGATTGCCGCGCCAAGTACAATAAAGAAGCCTTTATGGTCTTCTATGTAATCGGAAAACTTTTTGAATGACGTGCGGTTTGCAAGGGCCTCTTCTTTCCGTTGCCGCGAACGCACCACACCTAAGCCTGTTGTCGTTATGGAAAGGTGCCCATACTTTCCGACCCCCATGACTGTATTCTCTAACCACTCATTCGCGAGGCACCTGTCAGCGTAATTGTGTAGCTGTTCTATGTCTATTTTGCTTCCTTTTCGATCATTAATCCTTTCCATCATAGATTCATCAATATCGAGACGAACAAGCTTTCTGTTTTCGCCTCGACTCTCCATTTCTTCAACGAAGACCACCAAAATATCTTCTTCTGACGTATTCCTATTCATATTGCTACGGTTCCGCTTTGTATGCCCTAACAAATAATTAACCGGTTGCACGCATATCATTCTCCATATTGATAATGAACCGCATATCTTTGAAATATGTGGCATACCGACTATTAAATAAAAAAAAGAATCAAAAATTGACAACTATCAAAATCCTTTATGCCTGTAAAGTCATTTTGAAGATTCTGCTTTGGTGAAATATAGTTGATTCAGAGGGAATTGACCGGAATGTTCTTAATTAGAGGTAAATCGATCCTGTTTGAAACAGTAAATCCGGCCCATCTTCATAGAATTTGTTGGACATCCGGTTTGAATCAGTTTTTTTGCATACTAAAAATCATCTTGTAGTACCCCATCCACAAGTACCCCTCTCCATCCCATAGAAAAATCCCACAAAAAAAAGAAATGAAGGAAATGTAGTGCTTCTTTGATTAAGATTCAACAGTTCTGAATTATCAGGAAGATAAGCTGGTTCGGAATTCAGAGGAAGTAGTGCCGGACTCTGTAGATCATCAGGCTGGGGTCTGTAATTTCTCAATTTCATCATGGTCGAGCATTAATTTGTCGGCCCATCCATATTTTATGGACCCTTTCGGCCCATCCTGGTTCCAAAGTTTTAAAAATCCAGATTTATCGTTTCGGGGTACCTTTCAGTGAGAGCTTAATCGATTTTTCATTTGGTACATTATAGGCCCCCCTTCCATTGTGTTTGTATACCTGAATCAAAGGGATAATCAGCCCGGAAGAAAAAATATCAAAAATTTCAACAGTAATAGTGTCACGAGTTTTTATCCATCCCCCCCACCTACCCAAAGGAGAACCAAATCATGAACATGAAAAACAATTTTATTATTTGTCCATCGTGCCGGCAGCAAATGAAGTCAATCCAGAGATCCATCATCAGAAAGGAAAGGTTATTTGCCTGCGCCTGCAATCGTCAATGGATTTCAGAGGATGAGTTTGAGGGTATTGCAGATCACTGTTTCATCTGTTTTAAGAAAGATTGTTGTGGCAGTGACCATCGTTTTCATGGAGAATTGATCGGCATGGGATTTTAACCAGCCCCTAACATTTCATTATCAGATCGAGGCCGTTCCTTCACCGGGACGGCCTTTTTTATTCCTGAACCCTTAATCAATTTTAACGAAAGGAGATTGCGTATGATGCTTAAATTATCAGAGACAGACACGTTAAAGAGATTTTTCCGCCCGCCAGAAAATCCGCCAGCACCAAACAAGGAACCGTCCGGTTCAATCTCGGTATTTCCATCCAGTCCGTTGGATCTTCCCGCAGAAACCTTTACCAATGCCCTGAACAGACGGGAGCAGAACCGGAAAACA